>DASUUP010000497.1:0-6163 GCA_036373995.1 Acidimicrobiia bacterium | reverse complement strand
CGAGTAGAGCACAGCTCGGCTCGTCACTGAGACCCGCTGAGGGAAAGGTCTGGCCGCCTGGAGACGGAACAAGTATGTTCCCAACGGCATGCAGACGGCTCCGGGAGACGAGTTGTCGGTCGCGGACGGTCGACGGTACCTTGCACAGGTGAACCGGGCCCAAATCAGAAGAATGCAGAACCCGGTCCGCGGCTTCCTTCACGGCACCGCAGCTCTGGTTTCGATCGCTGCATCGGTAGCCCTCATCCTCAGGGCAAACAGCTTTGCCACGACGGTGGCGAGCGCCATCTATGGCGCGACCCTGATAGCCATGTATCTGACCAGTGCCCTCTATCACTCTGTGCCCTGGCAACCCACATGGAAGGCTCGGTTTCAGAGCCTCGACCACACTTTCATCTACGCGTTGGTGGCAGCGACCTTCACCCCGCTGGTGATCGGAGCAGGCGAGACGGTGTGGGTCGTCGTTGGCCTTGCGGGAGTCTGGACGCTCGTGGCACTGGGTCTTCTGACAGAGGTCGCTGGTGGCGCCGTTCGCAGAATCCTGCTCCCACTCCAATTCGCTGCGGTGGCGGTGACGCTCCCACCCCTGTGGGCCACACTTGCCGCCATTCACCCGACAGCCGCAGTCCTGACGGTCGTCGGAGGGGCCATATACTTGCTTGGCGTCTTCCTCTTCGTGAACGACCGGCCAAGACTCGCCCCCCGGATCTTCTCACACCATGAGTTCTTCCACGTCATGGTGATCGTCGCCAGCGCCATCCACTTCCTCGCCATTTGGAGAGTCGTCTCGACTCTCTGAACTCACGACCTGACCGCCGCAGCTGACGGTCTTTCAGGCGATCCCGTCGGGTCGCATGGTCGACTACATACTTTCTCCCTCTGGGTGGCTGGTCACCACCCCGCAGGAGAACTACCCGGGTGGAAGACCGAGAGGGAGGTTTGAGAATCCCCCCGATACCCGATTGACGACACGTCGCCCGAGCGATCCCTCTCGCGCATATGCGGAGATCTGGCCGAATAATCGAGTTCGAACAGAGATGTTCAAGTTCAGTGAGGAACTTGGGTGGAGCTCACGGGATTTGAACCTGCCTTCTCACCCGGAATTCTCCCGCGAGGGCCACTCCATCCTCAGAAGACGCCCGGCAAAGTCCACTACCCAAACAGCCACCGCCACCGCGCCGGCTTCAGGCTGGCCAACGAGGAGGGCAGCAGCCCCGAAGTTCGCCAAGAACAGCGGCAGCCAGGGGTACCCCTGAGTCCTGGAGAGGTTGCGGCCGAGCCTCGGTGGGGGCCCGGCGAGGACCGGTAGGAGATATGCCAGGGACCCGAGAAGGACCTGGCCCACCCCAGCGACGACGACGGCCGCTGTCCAGACGGAGAAGTTGACCGGCACCGATCCGGCGAGCAGCCCGAACCCGTCGACGAGCGCCCACACGCCGAGCCATGTCGAGCCAACCGCCACCTGGAGATAGGGGAGACCACCCTCGAGCCCTCGCCTACCCAGACGGGCAACGACCCCGACGAGTATCAGGATCAGTGAAACGCCTGAGACCACGGTGCCTGCACCGACCGCGGGACCGCCAAGCCATACACCCGCTCCGATGGCGGCGACTGCCACGATGGCGAGCCACCATGCCACTCTTGCCTCGTTGCCTGATACTGCCTTGTGATGGGCGAATGTGGGAAGAATCGTGGGAAGAGTGCCAATGATGGTGAGACCTACGAGACCGACCAGGTTGAGGTGGGAGTGAACCAGTCGGAGATCGGAGAACCTCACTCCTGCCGATCCCGATCCCAACGTGCCACCCAGCACCACCCCTATCGCACCGGAGACCAGCGCCAGGAGATAGAACCGTGCGGATAGGTCGAAACGCTTCAGTAGGCTGTGGCGGACAGCACTCCACAACGAGAACGCCAGCAGACCGAGGCCGACGACGACCATGGCGGCACCGACGATCACTGCCCAGTCAGCGGAGAGGGCAATCCCCAACAGCGCCAAGCCGACCCCACAGATGAGCGTCCATCTCTGACCGTTGGCCAGAGCAGCGGGCGGCGCCGGAGCAGCAGCCCAGGTGATCGTGAACATCTGAGTCGCCCCGGCGATGGCCAGGAGCACGGTCCCTGCTAGGAAGGCATGAAGCGGCCCCCACCACGATCCTCCCTGCGCCAGGACCCATAGCGCCCAGACAAGCGCCACGATACCAAAGACTCCGCCAGCACGGAAGGCGGCCCGAGCGATCCCATGGGAGGCCACCACCCGCCGGCCGCGGCGCTCTTCGATGTTCATTCGCCCCCGCGTCGATCGGTGGGCTCGGGATGTGCCGGCCCGTCGTCCGATGGTCGGTGGCTGTCGGCGGAGATCTCGGCGTCGATGCGGGCGAGATCGGCGAACGAAGTGCCGGCGAGCTCGCGGATCATGGCCGACTGGGCCCGCAACCAGGCTTCATGTACCGGACAGGCGTCCCGCCATTCACACGATCCTCCTCTGAGGACGCAGCGTTCCAAGCGGACAGGGCCTTCTGCTGCCTCTACAACCTCCAGCAGCGATATCGCTTCGGGATCCCGTGCCAACTCGTAGCCACCTTCGCGGCCGGCAGTGGCGACCAGGAGCTCATGGTTGACCAGATTGGCCAAGATCTGGGTCACATAGCGGTCGGGTATGTCCATCTCCCGTGCTATCGCACGGGCCTTCTGGCGGCCATCGCCGCGAACCAGCTGGAGCATGGCTCGCACCGAGTAGTCGCCTTTCCTACCGAGAACTGCCTGCAAGAGTGTCCTCTCCTCTACTTAGTGACTTAACGTTAAGCAGATTACTTGACGTTAATGCCGTCGTCCGATAAGTTCCGAAACTAGACACCTACCCACCAATAGCCACCGTCGGAAGGATGGCTCGATTCGGAGAAGTCAAAACCGTTGATGGCCCCGAGCACAGGAGGTCGTGGAGTTGAGCATGTTGAGCACAACGGATAGGACCGGCTCGAGGATCCTGGTGTCGGCAGGCTCCCGGCACGGGGCAACGCTCGAGATAGCGGAGCAGATCGCAGCGGTCTTGCGGGAATGGGGAAACGAGGTGGATGTCGCCGACCCCGACCAAGTCACGAGTCTCGACGGATACGACGTGGTCGTGTTGGGAAGCGCCGTCTATGCGGGACACTGGGTCGAGAACGCCAGACGGCTCGCCGACCTCGTTGCCGAGTCGAAGCCTCGACCCGAGACGTGGCTGTTCTCGAGTGGTCCCGTCGGAGATCCCCCAGTACCAACGGAGCATGCGGTCGATGTCTCAGACATCCTTCATGCAACCGAGGCGCGTGACCACCGACTGTTCGGCGGGAAGATCGACAAGTCGAAGCTCAGCTTCGGCGAAAAGGCAATCCTGATCGCGGTGCGCGCACCGGAGGGCGATTACCGGGACTGGGACGAGATCACAGCGTGGTCCAAGGACATCGCCGAGCGACTCGTGGGGGCCATGAGTCATCCGACCTCCCTGGTCCCCTGAACGTTTGGGGCGGCTTCGGTAAGCTCGAAGACGACCAACGAGATATAGCCCGCCACCACCCCCGTCTTCAGACAGGAGCGGCCTCTCGGCTCTTCGTGTCAAGGGAGGTTCTTCGAGGCTCCGCGCTCACGTGGTCGGTTTTGGTGTCGCTGGCCAGATTCGCCACGTAGTAAACCGCGACAGCGGCCAGCACGAGGCCGGTCTGATATGTGCTGATCGTGCCCACCCCGCCGGCCACGAGAAGACCGATGGAGACAGCCGTCAATCTCTCGTGAGCGGCCAGTGCCGACCACGCGGCGGCGACCAACCCACCGAAAGCCAACCCGAAGGCCAAGGGTGAGAACCATCCCGGAACACCGAGATTCCAAAGAGCGAGGATCGCCAGAGTCGATCCTCCGACCGAAAATCCGGCGGCGACGGCCAGGAACGCCACGAGCCCTGCCACCAGACCCGGCGTGCCCACGCCTCGCCGAACCAGCAGGGGCGCGCTCACACCTGCCAGGATCAATAGAGACTCGGCGACCACAATCGAGACATCAACCGATCTTCCCGAAAGGCCACCTCCCACTCCCTGACCCAGGACGCTCCAAGCTGCGATCGCCCAGGAGGCGATGAACAAGCCTATGGGAATGGATCTGACACCCCTCCAGGTGATGGTCGCTACGGCAACGGCCGCGATCAGTGAGGACCAGCCAACGACTGGCGTGGTGACGACACCGATGCGACCGGCCCCGGCCGCCAGGAGAAAGAAGGTGGCGAAGAGACTGGCGGCTCTGGCCGGGAGAGTGTCGACGCGCCACAGCCAATACACGAGATAGATGAGGGTCGAGACAAGGAGGACAACCGAGAAGTAGTAGGCGAGCCGACCGACCTCGCTCAGAACACCTATCGACATGTCGAACCGTCCGAGACCGGGTATGTGAATGAGCGTCCGCGTGCCAGTGCGCAACAATGCCAACTCGATCAGAGCAACGACTCCGAGAGCCCCGGAGAGGACCCGGAGTGTGGGCATGCGGCGCGCCGGTATCACTTCGTCTCCCGCTTCGAGCGACTCATGTACACCCACAGGCCGGCAGTAGCGGCGAGCAGAAACGCCGTGAAACCGATCGTTATGGGCACCATCGGGTTGGATGGTGAGTAGGCGGGCCAGTCATCGGTCGCCGCGACCGCCCGGCGGGGCGGGTTTTCGGGTGTGATTTGGACTCGGGTGAAAGCCGACACGGACTTGATCCCGTCGCGTTCCTGTTTGCTGCCGTCCCAGATTGCGAAAGCGACATCCACAGGTGTGGAGCCGTCGAACGTCGGCTGCATCTCATCGGCCGACACGAACGGCCTGGCGAATACCACCATCCATCGACCGTTCTCGTGCACGGCGTGACCTTGGAGTCCTCCCTGACCGGCGATCTCGAGTGTTCCGAATCCACCGGCGAGAAGACTCTGGACCGCCGTCCGCCCTTGACTCTGGGCCAGGGGGTTTCCGGCTTCGCGTGCGGGGAAGTAGAGATCGTCGGTCGACGGGTACGAGTCGACATAGCCCGAGTCCGGAAGGCTGGGGGGCTCGGCCTGCTGATCGGCCCGCCACTGCCAGATGTTCACCGCCCGGTCGGCCTGCCCCATACAGATCGCAGGCACTTCGCTGCCGGCCTCGGCCGGGAACTGGACGGCTGCGGCGTCGCTGAATACCTCATGGCGATCGGAAGCTTCGTCGGAAGTCATGTCCGACCACTCCAACATCACGTACAGGATGTCATCGTGATGAACTGCCCTGACAGCGACCCTTTCTATGGCGCCGCCTCCCATGGGTGGCGACACTTGCTGGGAGGTCGTCGGGAGGAAGACGGGCAGGATCGACTGCCACTCCGGGGCCGAACCGTCCATGACGGGCTCGGCGGAGACCAGCCATGCGCCGATCGATTGAGTTTGGGCTATAGCCGGGTTGGCGTCGGTCACCCGAAGCAAGACGGCCACCAGCAGCAGCACGAGGAGGAGAGGGAGCTTGGAGGCGACCGGCCTCATGGCACCAATCCGGCCGGCGGGGGACACGGCCCGCATGCCCCGTCATCGGGCGGCTCCTGGACGATGGGGCGCTCTACCACCTCGACTGGTTCGACGCCGAAGCCAGCCATGTCCTCGGGAACCCAGACGGCCAGGAGCTCTCCGAGGGCCGAGTACCACGGACTCTCCGACACCGCTGCCGCCCTCGAGCCGAAGGCAGGAGCCCAGCAGCCGAGATGGTCCCGGAGAAACCCAGAAGAGGTGTGACGGCAAATGGATGCGTTCTCGGCGTTTTCACTCTTCAAGGCCATGGCCTCCTTCCTGGCGACGACGGCCATGAACTCGAGCTCAGTCACGATGTGGTCGGGTCGCTCACGTTCTTCGCCTCCGGCTCTCAGACCGTGGGCTCGATAGAAGCCGGCAATGTCGGCGATGATCGCCGCTTGCTGGAAAATGCCGTCACCCCGGTAGCCGGTCTCATATCCGGGAGCGTCTTGGGAGGCGATCGGTGGGAAGAGCTGGATGTGTTGGTCTCTCATGACATCGACGTCCCGGGGCAAGGAGCGACGAAGGGCAGTCAGCGCAACGTCCACACGGGGAGACGTCTCGAACACCAACACGGCGGGGAAAACCGTTGAGGAGAGGCGCTCGAGACGATCTCCGGTGGGGAAG
>DASUUP010000496.1:0-2489 GCA_036373995.1 Acidimicrobiia bacterium | reverse complement strand
GCCTCGGCCAATGCATTCGGGTCGCCCTCGATGGTCATGGCGATGGCCTGGTTCATGTCGACGTCGTATGTGAGGGTCTGACCGGCCTCGAGCGCATATGAGAGTTGTATGGCTTCGGGGGCATCTGCCACCGTCGTGGTGGTCTCCTGGGCGCCGGTGGTCGTGGTTTCTTCGGTGCCGGCTCCGCCGCAAGCCGCGACGACGAGAGCGAGCACCGTGATAAGAGTGGAATTGCGGATTCGCATGACAGTCAGGTTATCGGTGTCCGGGAATAGTGAGTTGACCGCAGGGTTGGCTCACCACGATGAATCCGTGGACACCCCTGGCAGGCGCCACCCTCGGATGGGCCGCCGGTTCGGTGCTGACACGCGCGGTGCTGGTGAGAGGCGTGAACACCTGGACCATGATCCCTCTTCGCATGCTCTTCGCCCTGGTGACGCTGTTCGGAGTCATCGCACTCACCAGGAGGTTCTGGACGACCGACCCCCGGGCCTGGAAGCGCGGCATCGTCCTCGGGTTCATCGCCATGGCGTTGCCCATGGTGTTGATGACGCTGGCCTTCGAAGACCTGCCAATCACCCTCGGTGGCCTGCTGATTGCATTGGTGCCACTCGCCACGATCGGTGCGGCCCACTTTCTCGTCGAGGACGAGCGTTTCCAGGTCAAGTCGCTTCCCGGTCTGCTCGTCGCTTTGGCCGGGTCGGCGCTGCTCGTGGGTGTGGGCGGGACGTCGCTCGACGGAGTCGGGGACCTGTGGCGAGGCGTCCTCTTGATGCTGGCTGGGGTCGCAATGGCCGGCGTCGGTGGCGCGATCAGCCGCAGATTCGCCCTCGAAGTGTCGAGCGAGAGCCTGGTCCTGCCCCAGTTCAGCGTGAACACGATCATCGTGGCGGCAGTCCTGCCGCTGTTCTTCGAGTTCGACGTCGCTGCAGTCGACAGTGTCGACTGGTGGATGATCGCCGGAATCGGTGCTCTCGGCACGACTCTCGCCTTCGGATCGTTCCTGATCGCAGCCGGAGTGAATCCGGCCTCTCGCCTGGCTCTGGTGGGTTACACGATCCCGGTGCTCTCCGTGGTTCTGGCCGTGATCTTCCTCGGTGAGCACATCACCCCTGCCATCGCAGGCGGAGCGGCCCTGATCATCACCGGGGTCGTCCTCGCCGAGCGCTCGACCAAGCACGTCCCCGAGCCCGGGGTCGCCACCGCCCGGTGAGTCCGACGGGTTCGGATTCCGCCACCGTTACCCTGCCCCACCCATGACACGTCGCATCCTCGTCGCGGTTGGATGGCCCTATGCCTCGGGCCCGCTCCATCTCGGGCATCTCGGCGGTGCCTACCTGCCACCGGACATCTTCGCCCGCTACCACCGCTTGATCGGCAGCGACGTTCTCATGGTCTCCGGGTCCGACGCAAACGGAACCCCTATCACGGTCAAGGCCGACGAGCTCGGCATCAGTCCCAAAGAGGTGGTCGACACCTACCACCCCGAGATCTTGAGTTATTGGGACCGGCTCGGGATCAGCTTCGACCTGTTCACCACCACGATGACCGAGAATCACCATCGGGTGACCCAGGAGTTCTTCCTGAAGCTCCTGGAAAACGGGTACATGATCAAGGGCACCTCGCTCCAGTTCTACGACCCCGAGTCCGAGCGGTTTCTCCCCGACCGGTATGTGGAAGGCGAGTGCCCTCACTGCGGCTATCCCGATGCCCGAGGCGACCAATGTGACAACTGCGGGCGGACTCTCGACCCGACGGACCTCGTCCACCCGCGTTCCCGGCTGAGCGGGGCAACGCCGGAACAGAGGGAGACCGAGCACTACTTCATGGACCTGCCCGCCTTCAAAGAGCCTCTCAAGAAGTGGCTGGAGACCAAGACCACCTGGCGCAGACATGTCCGGAACTGGGCCCTGGGCATGGTGGAGGACATGCCGGTTCGTGCCATGACCCGAGACATCGACTGGGGTGTGGATGTGCCGGTCGACGATCTGGGGCCCGGCAAGAAGATCTACGTCTGGTTCGACGCCGTGATCGGCTACCTGTCGGCGGCGATCGAATGGGCATCCAACACAGAAGACCCCGACGCCTGGGAGAAGTGGTGGAAAGACCCCGAGGCCGAGTCGTGGTACTTCATCGGGAAGGACAACATCCCTTTCCACGCCGTCATCTGGCCCGCCATGTTGATGGGGAGGGGCGACCTCAACCTGCCCACTGAGGTCCCGGCCAACCAGTACATCACGTTCGGTGGGTCGAAGGCCTCGAAGTCGAAGGGGGTCGGCCACTCCCTCAACTGGTACATCGACCGACTGCAACCCGACGCTCTGCGTTACGCCGTGGCATCGGTGTTCCCGGAGCAGAACGACACCGACATCTCCGACGACGAGATCATCCGACGGGTCAACGAAGAGCTGGTGGCCACTTGGGGAAACCTGGTGAACCGCGTCCTCTCGATGAGTGATCGCAACTTCGATGGGAAGGTTCCCGAGCCC
>DASUUP010000495.1:0-2079 GCA_036373995.1 Acidimicrobiia bacterium | reverse complement strand
GTCGCCGAGGACCCGGAGACCGCGGCGCTCATGGGCATCAACGTCGACCGGACCATCGTCACGGTTTTCGCTGTCGGTGGTGCCATGGCGGGAGTGGCCGGTGCCTTGTGGGGACTGGTGTTCCCCAGCCTCAACTTCTTCTCGGGATTCCTCCCGGGGATCAAGGCGTTCACGGCAGCGGTGCTCGGCGGCATCGGCAACATCGTCGGGGCGATGCTTGGCGGCGTCAGCCTCGGTGTATTCGAGTCCGTGGGGCCGAGTCTCGTGCTCGCCGGCTACGAGATACCGGCCTTCAGTCAGCTCAAGGACGTGGTCGCCTACCTTGCGCTCGTCCTGGTCTTGATCTTCCGCCCGTCGGGAATCCTCGGCGAACGGCTGGCCACCGAGAGAGGCTGAGCCATGGCCGACGTCGAAGCACCCCCCGTCGAGGTCGAAGCCAGAGGGTTGCTCCCACCACCGACGCCTGACATGAGACGGGCTGTCCGCATGGGGCTGGCCAACTCCGCGGTCATGGTGCTGGTGGCGGCAACGGGGATCGTCGGCACGTTCCAAGCCCGGCTGATCATCGACCCGTTCCTGCCCCTCGGGCTCCTGTTCCTCTACATGGTGGCTTGGGCCTTCGGGTGGCTCGCGGCAAAACCGCCGTCCACCCTGGAGGGTTTCGCCCCGGCGGTCGCCGGACCGCGCAATCTGGCCGCGGGGGCTCTCGCCGGCGCCATCGGCGGTGCCGGCATCGCGGTGTTGCTGGTGCTCATGACCAGCTTCAATTTGCGTGGCGTCTTCATCGAACTCTCTCCAGCCCTCGCCGAGGTGCTCTCGTTTGGTCTCCCGATCGCGGCCGCGGTCCCTCTCATCATTGCCGTGGCGACGGCGGCGGGTCTGGCGGGGTTCGCAGTCCACTTCCTCGGCGTGAGGTGGCGCCGCGCCATCATGCCCGGTCTCATGTGGGTGCTGATCTTCGCTCTGTTCACCGACATCGTCGGTCAGTTCTTCGCAGGGATCGGTCTGGATTCCATCACCAGCTTTCTCTTCGCGGCTCGTGGGGGGCCGCTCACTGTCGTGGGGGCAGTGATCGTCTTCGTTGTCTTCTCCGCCCTGTACTGGTATCGGGGAGGGCGGGAGACCACGCTTCGGCAGCGCTTCAATGGCCTACCCGCGGAGAAGAGGACACGTTGGACCATCGGGATGGCCGTCGTCATCATCGTGACTCTCTGGTTCATGCCCCGGATCATGGGCCCGTTCGTGAGCCAGGTGCTCGACCTCGCCGGCATCTACTTATTGATGGCCTTGGGACTCAACATCGTCCTGGGCTATGCCGGTCTCCTCGACCTGGGCTATGTGGCCTTCTTCGCCGTCGGCGCCTACACCGCAGCCATCCTCACCTCTCCGCTATCCCCAGCGTTCAGTCCCGAGCTGACGTTGGTGGCTGCGCTTCCGTTCGTGATGTTTGCCGCCGCGATAGCGGGGATCGTTGTCGCCACGCCCGTGATCCGGATGAGAGGCGACTACCTCGCCATCGTCACCCTCGGATTCGGTGAGATCGCCCGAATCCTGCTCAATTCCGAATGGCTGGCCCCCGTATTCGGAGGTGCCCAGGGGATCACCAACATCCCGAATCTCCAGATCGGCCCGTTGACGTTCAGGTCGCCGCAGGACTACTTCATCCCGATCTTCCTCTTCGTCGTTGTCGCTGCATATATCACTCTTGCCGTCGAGAAGTCTCGATGGGGCCGTGCCTGGATGGCGATGCGCGAGGATGAGTCGGTTGCCGAGGCGATGGGAATCAACATCGTCACCGCCAAGCTCTCAGCTTTTGTCGTGGGGGCAATCCTCGCCAGTTTCGGCGGAGCCTTTTTCGGGTCGCAGATCGGCTCGATCTTCCCCCACAGCTTCGACATCGTGGTTTCGATCACTGTTCTCGTCATCATCATCGTCGGTGGTATGGGGAGTGTCCCCGGGGTCACGGTCGGCGCTCTCGTCCTCATCGCGCTCCCCAACCTGCTGCGTGAGTTCTCCGAGTACCAGTTCCTCTTCTACGGGGTTCTGCTGATCGGCATGATGCTCCTCAGACCCGAGGGC
>DASUUP010000494.1:0-5302 GCA_036373995.1 Acidimicrobiia bacterium | reverse complement strand
TGGAGTCGGTCGAGCCGGAGGAGCGTAGAACCTGAGACTAGAACGTAAGCAACGTGAAGACGTGCTGATGGCGAACCGCATCGCTGTCGATGTAGTGGTGGTTGGTGGAGGTCAGGGAGGTTTAGGCACCGCCTATTACCTGGCTCAAGGAGGCGCTGACTTCGTGGTGCTGGAACGCGGTCGGTTGGGTGAGACATGGGTGTCACAGCGGTGGGACAGTTTCGCCTTGAACACCCCCAACTGGATGAACGGTCTTCCCGGGGCGGTCTATGAGGGCCCCGACCCGTTTGGTTTCATGACACACACCGAGCTGGCGCAGTCCTTTGAAGAGTATGCGGAGCGTTTCAATCTGCCCGTTCGAACCGGCGTGACAGTGACTCGGGTGGGTCCATCGGCGGGCGAGGGCCGCTACCTGGTCGTGGCGGAAACCAGTGACGGCGAGGAGGTCGTGTACGAAACGGACTCGGTCGTTGTCGCGTCAGGAATCCTGCAGTCTCCCCGTGTTCCATCGTTGAGTTCGAAGATCCCTGACGACGTCGTCCAACTACACACCGGGACGTACAGGTCACCCGACTCGCTGCCTGATGGGGCTGTCGTTGTCGTCGGTGGTGGGCAATCCGGTGCTCAGATCGTGGAGGATCTCTCCAGGGCCGGCCGAACCGTGTACTTCTCGATCAGCAAGGCGCCGCGCCTCCCTCGCAGATACCGAGGACGCGACTTCATGGACTGGTGGCTCGAGATGGGGTTGTGGGATGTCGAAACCGTCGGTGTCGACGATCCGACGGTGCTGACGACCACCAACCCGCTGGTATCAGGCGTAGGACCCCTGGGCCACACAGTCAGCTACCAACAGCTCGCCCGGGACGGTGTGCGTCTGATGGGGCGGCTCGAAGACGTTGCCGGAGACGAGCTCATCACCGATGACAAGGTCGTCGAGTACATCCGAAACGCCGACGCCAAATCAGAGGAGTTGCGAGACAAGATCGACTCATTCGTCGAGGAAAGGGATCTCATTGCCCCTCAGCCGGATCCCGACCCGGCCGACATCTCGCTCGCAGAAGACGAGCATGTGGACTACCTGACAAGACTCGATCTCAAAGACGCCGAAGTCAGCGTCATCATCTGGTGTACAGGGTTTACGGCTGACTTCTCCTGGATTGATCTGCCGGTCACCGAAGCCAACGGCAAACCCGTGCATCACAATGGAGAGGCACCAGTCCCGGGCATCTACTTCATTGGTTTCCCGTGGCTCTCGAAACGAAAGTCCGGCGTCGTGCTCGGCATCGACGAAGACGCACGGCGCATCAGCGAGCTCATCCTCCAAGAGCGGCGCACCCTCTGATCGAGAACGTGCGTGAGAGGAGAGACCGACCTCCTATCGGGCTCGCCGATCGGCGTTAAAAGAGAGCGTCCTGGGTGTAGGTGAAATGTCGGCCCTTCATTCTCTGGCGGAGCTGGCCCCTGACGATCCGGAGTGTTCCCCGCCGTACGACCCGTCCCGAGGCCTCCCCCGACGTGGCCGCGATCCAGTCCTTGGCGGCATCCTTGTCCTTGAGCCAGGGCCAGTAGTCCGCCGGCTCGTCGAAGTTGCGGAAGAACTGATCTGCCACCGCCTGGCTTCCGAACGCCGCCTTCATCACCATGACACCGACCTTGTCCAGGGGCTCGAGGAGAACGTTGTTGAAGTCGTAGGTGGGCTTGCCATGCGCGGTATAGAACGACTCGGCGGTCTCGGTGATCCAGGACTCGTCGAAAGGCCCTTCGCCACGACCTTCGATGGCGTCGATGTAGTGACCGGCCTGACGGACGCCACATCCCGCTCCCTGACCGCCCACGGGATCGAAGGCGTAGGCGGTGTCTCCCAACGCCATCACCGGCCTGCCCGACTCTGTCCGTCCCAGTGGTTTGCGAACCGTGGGTGGGAACTGGCCGCGTAGCCAGGGATGGTCGTCGTCGGACACCAGCTCCATGTCCTTCATCGTCTCCCAGTCCCAAGGCGCAAACTCCCGGATGATCGTCTTGGCCTTCTCGAGCATCTCCTCGCCCGAGCTCACTTCGCGATAGATGTCGAATGCCCCGCCCGGTCGAGCCTCGAAGACGAGGTTCCAGGTCCTTCCCGCGGTCTTGTGGTAGTAGGGCACGAAGAAAAACTCGCCGGAGTCGCCGAAGAAGTTGAAGCAGACGGGTGTGTGACCGAGGAGTCGATGGGGGAAAGCTGTGCCGTCGGTGGCGATCCCGGTGACGATCACCATGCCCAGGTATCGCTGGGGCTCGTTGTAGACGCTCCGTTCGATGTCCCGCTCGAACAACTCCGCCAGGGCAGCTTTGCCGGTCGAGACGATTGTCAGGTCGTTCTGGGCGGCGATGCCGTCGAGGGACTCCGGGGTGACTTTCTCGATCACCAGACGACCGCCGTCCTTCTCGAACTGATCCATCCTCTGCTTGCTCTTGAGCCGGACGTCGACGGCATACCCGGTGGCATCACCCAAGGTGCCGCCGATCTGGATCAACTCGGTCCCGATCTTGGGGCTGAAGAAGAGGTGGATGCCGTCACCGGGGACTGCCACGTCTTCGAACGTCTCGATGCCGTTGCGTCGCTCCACGTCCACCGATTTGCCGAAGATGTAGGCGGTTCCCGTCGGAGGGGTCTTGTTGAGGATCTCGTCCGCGGTCAGGTCACTGTAGAGGGCAACCTCGTGACCCTTGTTGTGCAGCCCAAGCGCCATCAGGGTTCCGGCCTGTCCCGCTCCGACGACTGCTATTCGCGACACGATTACCTCCTGTCACTGGACTGCGACGATGAGAAAACTACCGACGAGCGGGTTGGCGTGTCGGCCGACTCACACTTCGTCTTCTTCCGGCTCGTGCTTGACCGCCCGGGCATAGTCGCCTCGATGAAAGACGAGTGGTGCCCGTCCCGAGTAGTCGAAGTCGACGACCTCGCCCACGAAGATCTCGTGATCACCGCCTTCGTACACGGCGTACGTCCGACACTGGAACCGGGCGGCAGACCCGGGGAGCAGAGCTACTCCTCCCAAGCCCGGGACGGTGGCCACGCCGGCGAATTTGTCCAAGCCCCCGCTGGCGAACCGTCTCGATAGGTCCACCTGGGCAGCGCACAGGATGTTGATGGCAAACCAGCCCGCCTCGAGGAAGGCCGCACGACTGCGCGATGTCTTCGCCAGGCTCCACAGCACCAGGGGCGGGTCGAGTGAAACCGAGTTGAAGCTGTTGGCGGTGACTCCGACGTGACCGCCGGCTCCGTCAGGCGCCGTCACCACCGCGACACCCGTGGGAAAACAGCCCAGCGCGTCGCGGAACTCGCGATGGTCTCTGATCGGTCCGAGGCTCATCGCTGGTCGATACGCCCCTCAACCAAGCAGCGGTTCCAGGGGCTGACCCATCTGCTCTGGGCCGATCGCCGTATAGCCACCGTCTACGGCCAGGTCGGTGCCGGTGATGAACGAGGCGGCATCCGAAGCCAGGAAGAGGACGGCCGCAGCGACTTCCTCAGGGTCACCGATCCTCCCGGCAAGATGCATCTGAGCGCCGACCCGGTCAACGAAGTCGCGGTCGTCACCCGACATGTCCCGAATCGGGTCGCTCCAGATCCATCCCGGAGAGACGGAGTTGACGCGGATGTTGTGCTCGGCCAGTTTCAACGCCTCGTTACGGGTCAAGCCGAGGATGGCCGCTTTGCTGACGCTGTAGACGAAGAAGAGGGGCTGGGCCCGTTTTCCGCTGATCGAAGCGAAGTTCACGATCGAGCCTCCACCCCTCTCCTTCATGTGGGGGACCACTTTGTTGGTGAGTATCACCCCAGAGACAACATTGATATCAAGTGCCTCCAGCCAGTTGGCGCGTGTGGTCTCCAGGCCATCATCGAGATAGGTGGCTGCCCCATTGACCAGGATGTCGACACCACCAAAGGCGTCAGCAGTGGTGTTCACGAGATTGTCGAGCTGGTCGTCCTCGGAGATGTCCGTCTCACAGAAGATCACGGAGTCGCCCAGGGAGTCGGCGATCTGCTGACCCCTCTCCGCATCGATGTCTGCCACTGTCACCTTTGCTCCTGCGTCGGCCAGCGCCTCGGCGACCTTCGACACCAGCAGGCTCGCGGCTCCGGTGACGATTGCCACCTTGTTGGACAGCTCCGGCATGACATTCACTCCTTGTTGGCCTCGGACTTCTCGACCTGCCCGGACGAGGCGGGGCGACCTGGGCACCAAAACTACACATCGAGGAATGAAGCCGACCGGGGTGTCATCAGGCCCGGGGCATCAGGATGTGGTGCCTGCGGGCTCCCGGATCTTCCCGGTGAGCGTGGTCGCGATCATGAAGATCACTGCGATCGTTACCCAGCCAATGAGATAGCTGTCGAAGACATCGACGGAGAATCCCATGAGGGGAGCACCCACTCCCAGGCCGAACAGGAAGCCGAAGAGCACCCGGCCCGTGCCCCTGCCCACTAGCTCGGCAGGTGAGTAGTCCATCACTGCGAGCATGCCCACCGAGTTCCATGCGACGCCTCCCGCTCCAAGGAGTGCTGCCGCCGGGATGAGCACCCAGGACTCGGCCAAGTCGGCGGCGGCCAACGCGAGCAGTGCGGCCGACAGGGTTGAGAGGACGGCAAGGATTCGCAGCGTCCTCCCATGACCAAACCAAGAGTGGGAGACCATCCCCCATCCGATCCGGGCCGCTATGCCAACCAGGCCCACCCCGGCGATCAGCCAGCCCGCCTGCAACTCTCTCCAGAGTTGATCCTCCTGAGCGAAAAGGGGGAGGAATGTCAGCATCGCCGACGTTCCGAGCCCCGAGATGAAGCCATACACGGTGACCCAGTGGATGAAATGTGGCACTGGTCCGGAACGTGTCTCATGGCGGGTGATCCTGTGCTCGTCGTGGTCGCGCCGCAGGCCGATCAGGCCGATCAGGGGGAGAACGAGGAAGACGGCGACGGCCGCCCGCCAGTTGAGCCATCCGGCCAGTGCCGGAAGGGTGAGCCCGCCGAGGAAGATCCCCACTTGAACGCCGGACTGTTTGATCCCGGTGAGAGCTCCCCTTTTTCCCTCAGGCACATTTTGGACGATCAGGGCGTTGGTGGCGGGGTTGCACCAGCCTTGGGGAACCCCGCTGAGGAGAGTGACGCCGATCAGGACGAGGTAGGTGGGAGATATGCTGATCAACGTGAGGGTGGCGGCACCCGCAAGCAGGGCATAGGCGGTCGATCTCGTTGCTCCGAGACGGTCGGTCAGATTCCCGAAATAGGGGGAGAGCAAGGCACCAACGATCGCGTTTGCCG
>DASUUP010000493.1:0-10883 GCA_036373995.1 Acidimicrobiia bacterium | reverse complement strand
CGATCCTGAAGTCTGTCGATTCATTGATCATCACCTGCCCCGTGCGAAGACGCGAGGCCACCGTGAACGCAGTCTCTAGGTTGCTGGTGAACACGGCTCCTGCGAGGCCGTATTCGGTGTCGTTGGCCCGTTCGATTGCATCATCGAGATCCGCGAACTGGGAGACCACCGTCATCGGCCCGTAGACCTCTTCGGAGAGGACGCGAGCCCCCGAGGGGACACCCGACAACAGGGTGGGTTGGAACCTGGGGCCCTCGGATCGACCGCCACACAGCAACTCGCCACCCCGGTCCACGGCATCGGAGACCATGGCCGTCGTCCTCTCGACGGCTGAAGCCTCGATGAGGGGACCCATATCGGTGGTCTCGTCCAGCTTGGGCCCGAGGACCCGAGAGTTCGCGTATTCCACAAGACGATCCGTCAGCTCCTCGGCGACCGAGCGATGGGCGATAACGCGCTGCACGTGCAGGCAGTTCTGGCCGGCGGCCCAGAACGCCCCGGAACCGATCCGCTCGGCGGCAAGCTCGAGGTCGGCGTCGGGGGCGACGATGACGGCGTTGTTGGCGCCCAACTCCATCGAGATCTCCTTCAACCCGGCACGGATGTGAATGGACTTTCCGGCCTCCACCCCACCCGTGAAGCTGATCATGCCGATACCCGGGTGACCGACGATCGAATCGCCGACCACCGACCCGTGCCCGGTGATCACCTGAAGATGGCCTGGCGGCAGCCCAGCCTTCTCGAAGATCTCGCCGAGGAGCAAGGCGGTGAGTGGCGTCTTCGAGTCGGGTTTCACGATCACCGGGTTCCCCGACGCGATCGCGGGGCCGACCTTGTGCGCGACCAGGTTGAGGGGGTCGTTGAACGGGGTGATCGCCCCCACCACGCCGATCGGCTCCCGAACCGACAAACCCATCATCGACGCTCCCGACCGATCCTGGTCGAAGTTGAGGGTCTGTCCGGACATGCGCTTCGCCTGTTCGGCGGAGAGCTGGAGCGTTACAACCGCTCGCCTCGCCTCCGCCCGGGCCTCGTTGATGGTCTTGACCCCTTCCCGGGCGATCAGCTCGGCAGCGTCTTCACGACGTTGCTCGAGCAACCCCGCCGCCTCCGCCAGAACGCGGGAGCGCTCGTGACCCGGCAGCCGTTTCTCGAAAGCGCCGCTCGCAGAGTCGACGGCAGAATCGACGTCCTCGGGCAATGCGATGGGGACCCGGCCGACTTCGGAGCCCGACTCGGGGTCTTCCACGACCAGCCACTCATCCCGCTCGACCCACTCCCCGTTGATGAGCATGGGATGACTCATTGGGCTCGCCTCGCCGCCGATATCCGTGCCAGGTCGTTGAGAACCGAATACGCGGTCTCCACTCTGCCCGCTCCAGGACCCGAGAGAGTGACCTCTCCCAAAAGCTCGGTGGTGAACGTCACGGCATTGGTGGCGCCGGTGACCGACGCCAATGGGTGAGTCTCTCCGATGAGACGCGGCTCGACTTTCCCCGACCAGCCCGACCCGGTCGGCTCCAGGACGGCCAGATAGCGCCAGACTCTGCCGTCGTCGGCGGCGGAGCCGATGTCCTTCGGAGACAGAATGCGCAACGGGACTCGCTCCACATCGGAGGGGTGAATCGTGCTGTCGGTGAGCACCCTGGCCAAGATCGAGACCTTCCCTGCCACGTCGTGCCCGTCGACGTCGCCCGAAGGATCCGCCTCGGCATAACCGAGCTCCTGGGCCTCGACCAACGCGGCTTCGTACGAGGCACCTTCCTCCATCCGGGTGATGACGTGATTGGTGGTGCCGTTGAGGATCCCGGTGAGACCGTGGAAGCCTGCCGACCTGATCGACTCGGCGGCTACGAGGAGGGCTGGAGTGCCACTCATCACCGTTCCTTCATAAGCAAGCACGGCATCGTTCTCCGAGGCGTGTTTCTCCAATTCCTCGAGATGCAGCGCGATCGGGCCCTTGTTCGTCGTCGAGACGTTCATACCGTTGGAGAGGGCATGACGGATGTGAGATGTTGCCGGCTCGCCGGTCTCCAGGTCGGTGAAGGTCAGCTCCACCAAGGTGTCGGCCTCGGAGCGGTCGATGGCATCGAACACGTCGCCGGCAGCGCTCGATCCTGGCACCGCCGCAAACGACCCGTCGTCGCGGGCGGCGGCGAGGATCTGATGCGGATCGATCCCGTCGGGGTCGACGACCGATCCGAAACGGGGGTCGGCCACGCCGCAGATCCCCAGCCTGTCGGCCGCCGGGTGCTCTTCGGCGATCAACTCCGCGACTGCCTGACCCACGTTGCCGAACCCGGCGAGAACCAGCATCTGCCGGCTCATCAGACGGCGTCCAGGGCAGTCTCGAGGTCGGCGATGAGGTCGGAGACGTCTTCGATGCCCGTCGAATAGCGGATGAGGCCCTCCGGGATCCCAAGGGCCGACCGCTCGTGGGCGGGGACTTCGACATGACTGGTGGTCGCCGGGGGCCCGACGATGGTCTCCACCGAACCGAGGTTCGCCGCGGCGTGGGCCAGCCTCAGCTTCGGGATGAACTTGCGCACCGAATCGAGGTCATCTCCGACACTGAAGCTGAGCATGCCGCCAAAGCCTCTCATCTGCTTCCTGGCGATCTCGTACTGAGGGTGAGAAGCCAGCCCCGGATAGTTGACGACCCCCACTTTGGGATGCGATTCGAGGTACTCGGCGATCTGTTGGGCGTTGTCGCCCTGACGCTCGACTCGAAGCTGCAGAGTCTTGATGCCGCGAATGAGGAGATACGCGGCCATCGGGTGCAACGTCGCCCCGTTGATCTCTCTGTAGTGATAGACCCTTTGGACCAGGTCGGTCGACCCGACAACGACACCACCCAGTGCGTCGGCGTGGCCACCGAGGAACTTGGTCGCCGAGTGCACGACCAGGTCTGCTCCGAGAGACAGCGGATTCTGATTGATCGGCGTGGCGAAGGTGTTGTCCACCACCACGACCGCCCCAGCCTCATGTCCGGCGTGGGCCAGCCGTTGGAGATCGACCACCTTCAAAGTCGGGTTAGTCGGGGACTCCAGATAGAGGAGGTCGCAACCCTTGGTGACCTCGTGTTCGATGGCGTCGAAGTCGGTTGTGTCGCACAACTGGATATCGACCCCATACTTGGGAAGGAACTCCATGAACACCTTGCTCGTCCCGCCGTAGGTGTCCTTGACGCTGACCACCCGCTTGCCCGGGGCGAGCAATGCGTGAAGAGTGTTGGAGATCGCAGCCATGCCGGTCGAGGCAGACGTGGCGGCCTCGCCACCCTCGAGCAGGCGTACCTTCTCCTCGAAGACGGCGACGGTCGGGTTGGTGTTGCGCCCGTAGATGTGGCCTTCCGCCTTCCCTAGTGCGACGTCGAGCCACTCGTCGAGATCCTCATACCCGAACGAGACGCTGTGCACCACGGGAACCTGCGTGGCCCGGTCGACGAGATAGCGGTCTTCACCACCCCAAACGGCGACGGTGGCCGCCGCATGCCTGTCTTCGCTCATGTCACTCGCTTTCGCTCGAGCGGTCACACCGGGACCGCGGGAAACGCTGTCATCTGCTGGTTGAATCGGTTGAGGAGCCGTCTCATGTGCTCCAGCCGAACCTGAGCGACCCGTTGGATCGACCCTTCGGCGATCGCGGCCATCGTCTCCCCGACCTCCTCGGCCATGACGTCGATCTCCCGGGCGATGTCCATCTCGGGAAGGAACTGCATCCATACCCGGGCGGTCTGGACGTAGAGGAGATCGTGGATCTGAACCATGGCATGGTTGCCGATCAGCGTCAGCATCGTCTCGTGATACCGGTTGTAGAGAGCGCCGAGGGCTCTGATGTCTCGCGTCTCCTTGACCTCGCCGAGCTGTGTGCGGATCGATTCGAGCCGGTCGATGATCTGGTCGTCTTTCGGCATGCGAAGAAAATCCACGACGATCTCGGCGAGCCGGAGCCGCATCGCCCACACGTCACGCAACTCCTTCGGGTCGAGTGCCGATACCCGAGCACCCCGTCCCTCGCCTTGCTCGACGAGACCCTCGAACTCGAGACGATCGAGCACCTGTCTGATCGGGGTGCGACTGACACCGAAATGATCGGCGAGATGCTCTTCCCGGAGACGTTCGCCTGGTGCCAGATCGAGCAGGAGGATCTGCTCTCTCAGATAACTGTGTATCTCGTGCCGACTCGGCTTAGCATTCAACGGGAATCCCTTTTTCTCGATGCACGCAGCCATCCAGGGGCTGTGGAGTGATTGTATACCTTCTGTAGACACGACATTGTTGAGAATGTATACACTCTGACCAGTACGAAGAAACGCACCATGCGAGTGTCCACGACTTCTTTGTCTGGATCCCTCTTCCGAACCGCGGTGGTGCCAGAGGACCTCAGGTTCGGAGCACTTGACACAAGGAGGGCGGCATGTCGGAGGTACGACTGCCATTCACACGAGAGGAGTACGCCGCTCGTCTCGAAAGGGTGCGGTCTGCGATGGACCGATCAGGAGTCGAGGTCCTGGTCGCTACCGATCCTTCGAACATGTCATGGCTCACCGGGTACGACGGCTGGTCGTTCTACACACACCAGGCCGTCATCGTCCCACCGGACGGCGAGCCCGTGTGGTGGGGTCGCCTCATGGACTCCTTTGGTGCAAAGCGCACCGTCTACATGGACGAAATGAGCATCGTCGGGTACGCAGACGACTTCGTGCAGTCGACCGAGCGGCACCCGCATCAGCACCTCGCCCAACTGCTCGGCGATCTGGGCCACGCCGCCGGCCGCATCGGGGTCGAGCTGGACAACTACTACTACTCGGCCGCTGCACATCAGCACCTGACAGCCGGGCTCCCCGACGCAATGTTCGTTGACGCCACCGGCCTGGTGAATTGGCAGCGCGGGGTGAAATCTCGTCAGGAGCTCGAGTACATGCGCGCCGCGGCGCGCATCGTGGAGAAGACCCACGAACGAATCTTCGAGAAGATCGAGCCCGGAATCAGGAAGAACGACCTCGTTGCCGAGATCTATGACGCCTCCATCAGAGGAGTTGACGGCTATGGAGGCGACTATCCAGCGATCGTTCCCCTCCTCCCGACGGGTGCCGATGCTTCAGCCCCCCACCTCACTTGGGACGACCGCCCGTTTGAGGCAGGCGCCGGGACCTTCTTCGAGATCGCCGGGTGTGTCCGCCGCTATCACGCGCCGTTGTGTCGGTCCGTGTATCTGGGGACTCCTCCCCAAGAGATGCTCGACGCCGAGAAGGCTCTGGTCGAAGGGCTCGAGGCAGGGCTGGAGGCGGCACAGGCGGGGAACCGCGCCTCCGACGTGGCCAAAGCACTGTACTCGTCGCTCGACAAGGCCGGCATCAAGCGCGAAGGCCGGTGCGGCTACCCGATTGGGCTCAGCTATCCGCCCGACTGGGGTGAGCGCACGATCAGCATCCGCCTGATCGACCACACCGTCCTCCGGCCCAACATGACCTTTCACTTCATGCCGGGCCTGTGGATGAAAGACTGGGGCCTCGAGATAACCGAGAGCATCCTCATCAAGGACTCCGGGCCGGCCGAGACTCTGGCCAACTACCCCCGTCGACTCTTCGTCAAACCGTGAGCAGGCCAGGTTTCGACGATGTGACTTTGGCGGCGAAGAGGATCGCCGCCGTTGCGAACCGAACGCCGATGGTTCCGTCACCAGGCCTGGGTCGCCTGTCTGGGGCGGACGTCAAGATCAAGCTGGAGACGACGCAGCCCACCCGGGCGTTCAAGGTGCGAGGCGCCGCCAATGTGATCCTGGCCGACGAATCGATCGATCCCGATCGTGGTGTGGTCGCCTACTCCACCGGCAATCACGGTCGCGCGGTTACCTATGTGGCCTCCCAGCTCGGGCTGCCTGCGACGGTGTGCATGTCACGCAACACCACCGCGGACAAGCAGGCCTCACTCAGAGCCATGGGAGCGACAGTTGAGGTGGTGGGAGAGTCACAGGACGAGGCGGGCGAACGAGCACGGGAGCTCGAGGCCGAGGGGGCCCTCCTGGTCGACCCGATCGACGACCCACTGGTCACTGCCGGACAGGGGACGATCGGCCTGGAGGTAGTTGAGGAATGGCCTGAGGTCGACACAGTGGTTGTACCGGTCTCCGGGGGAGCCCTGATGGCCGGGGTGGCGCTGGCCGTCAAGTCGCTGCGACCCGAGACTCGCCTGGTCGGCGTGTCGATGGATCGGGGGGCCGCGATGTACCAGAGCCTTCAAGCGGGCAGACCCGTCGCCGTCTCCGAAGTCGAGAGTCTCGCCGACAGCCTGCAGGGAGGGATCGGCCTCGGCAACGACCACTCCTTCGACATGGTCTCAGAGCTCGTGGACGAGTTGGTCCTGGTCACCGAAGAGGAGATCGCTATAGCCATGGCCGAGGCGGTAATCGAGGAGCGGATCATCGTCGAAGGTGCCGGCGCTACACCTATCGCCGCTTTGATCAACCGCGAACGACGGCTCTTCGGCAAGAGCATCGCACTGATCGCTACGGGGGCCATGGTCGATGATCGGACGCTGACGGACGTCGTCAGCGCCAATCGAGAGAAGGTCCACGAGCTGTTGGGCGCCAAGACATGACCCACCCCTTGCGCGACGACGCAATGTTTCTCCTCGGCGATCTCGTCGGCTTTCCCACCGTTACCTCGGAGTCCAATCTCGATCTCATCGAGTACGTCTTTGACTTCCTCGAACCCCACGCGACAGAGATTCGGACAACTCGAAGCCCTATCGAGCCCAAGGCGAACCTCCTCGCAACCCTGGGCCCGGCAACGGACGGTGGGGTGATCCTCTCCGCCCACAGTGACGTGGTGCCCGCAGACGAGCTCGATTGGACCGGCGCCCCGTTCGTGGCAATGCGACGAGAGCAGCGGATATATGGAAGGGGTGCGGCCGACATGAAGGGGTTCCTCGCCTGCGCGCTCGCCGCAGCCCCAGGCCTTGCCGCTTTGGACTTGAAAAGACCGGTCCAGATAGCAGTCACATTCGACGAGGAAGTGGGGTGCCGCGGAGCTCCCCTGCTCATCGACGATCTCTGCACCCATGGACCCAAGCCTCAGGCGGCGATCATTGGGGAGCCCACGGAGATGGGCATAGTCACGGCCCACAAGGGGTGCTACGAGTACACGACCACCATCAGGGGGGTCGAAGGTCACGGCTCCCAGCCTGACGACGGTGTGAACGCGGTCCAATTCGGTGCTCGCTACATCGCGAAGCTCATTGAGTTGGCTGCCGTGCTTCGGACGCGGGCGCCCGAGAACAGCTCATACGACCCCCCACACACGACGATCAGCACGGGACGCATCCAGGGCGGTTCCGCCCGCAACGTGGTGGCCGGCGAGTGCGTGTTGGAATGGGAGATGCGCCCGGTGAGGAGAGATGATGCCCGGTGGGTGCTCGACTCGCTGCGTGATTATGAGACAGCCCTGGCCGAGGAGATGGCACCGGAGTGCGCCATCGTCACCGTCGCCGAAGGGGAGGTGGACGGTCTGGAGAGCGATCCCGACTCACCCGCAGTCGGCTTGATGAAGGAACTGCTCGGGACCGATGAGGTGAGCACCGTGCCCTTTGGAACGGAAGCCGGTCTCTACCAGCAGGCTGGAATTGCAGCTGTCGTGTGCGGGCCGGGCTCCATCGACGTGGCTCATCAGCCCGACGAGTACGTAGGCCTCGATCAGCTCGAAGCGTGTCTCGAAATGATCCAGGCACTCGGCGAGAAGCTCTCCTGAAGCTCGCCGGCACAGATCTCCGGCACAGGACGCTCGAGTCACGAGATTCGCGGCCACCGTCAGACCCCAAAACCTTTCCCTCGATTGACCCGAAGTTTCGCCGCACGCCTGGATAGATACGACTACGGTCGGGTGCATCCGTTGTGTATACCAACTGTGCACGACCTGTACGGAGACGCGTACGCGATGGATAGCAGGCCAAACGAGGAAGGAAACATGAGGACCTCAAGAACCAAGTGGATAAGAGGAGTGGTCGCTTTCGCCTCTATCGCCCTAGTCGCCTC
This sequence comes from Acidimicrobiia bacterium, assembly GCA_036373995.1. GTDB lineage: Bacteria > Actinomycetota > Acidimicrobiia > Spongiisociales > ZC4RG35 > JANQRA01. The sequence goes on along the minus strand of DASUUP010000493.1, from coordinate 2,849 downwards.
CGCCTGTGGTGGTGGCGAAGGCAGCACGTTGGAAGAGCTACAAGAGTCCGGCTCGATCACGATCGGAATCGCCAACGAGGTGCCTTACGGATACGTGGGCGATGACGGCGAAGTAACCGGTTTCGCCCCTGACGTTGCCCGTGCCGTTCTCGCCGAGCTCGAAATCACCGAGGTCGAGGCCGACGTCGTCGAGTTCGGTGAGCTGATCGGTGGTCTGTTGGCCGGCCAGTTCGACCTGATCGCCGCCGGCATGTACATCAACCCGGAACGTGCAGCCCAGATCAACTTCTCGGACCCCGACTATTGCACGACCGAGTCATTCGCAGTTGCCGCGGGCAACCCCAACGGGATCGTCGATTACCAGTCGTTCGCCGATAACCCCGATCTCACGTTGGCCGTTGCCTCTGGCACGGTGGAGGTCGGCTATGCCGAGGACGCCGGGATCCCGGACAGCCAGCTCGAGGTGCTCGCCGACATCGACGGGATATTCGCCGCCATCGAAGCCGGCGAGGTCGACGCGGCAGCCGGCACATCGGCAACGGTAGACACCCAAGTGGCTGCTCGTTCCGGTATCGAGGCGGTCGAGCCCTTCTTCCCGAAGGACGCCGAGGGCAACGAGACACTGCCCTGTGGTGGCTATGGCTTCCGTCTGGATGACACGGAGTTCCGTGACGCCTTCAACGACCAGCTCAACGCATTCAGGAGTGACGGCACCACCACGGACATCATCACCGCTTACGAGGGGTTCACCGACGCCGACGTCGAGTTGGCTAATTCATTGACCGTCGAGGACTTCCTGGACGAGTAAGCGATCGGTTAGGTTGGAGTTCCGGGCCCTTGTGCCCGGAACTCCTACAGACGTGGCACCTCTGCCAAGGAGCTGAGAAATGGATGCGTGGCTTCTAGACCCCGGCCAATACGAGTTGCTGCTCGAGGGGGCGTTGATCACGATCCAGATCCTGGTCTACTCGTTCCTCTTGGGAATCGTGTTGTCGCTCCTCGTCGGTGTGGCACGGCTGTCCGAGCGGGAATGGGTACGGGGGATCGCGTTCGGGTACGTCGAGCTCACGCGCGGGATTTCGTCCATCGTGCTGTTGTTCATCATCGCGATCGCGATCCCGATCCTCTTCGACGTCGGGCAGTCCTCCCTGATTGCGCTCGCGTCGATCGCTCTGGGTCTCAACATGGGTGGCTACGGCGCCGAGATCGTGCGTGGTTCTATTCAGGCGATCCCAAGGGGACAGACTGAGGCGTCCATCGCACTGAACCTGACCCCGACGCAGCGTCTGAGGTACATCATCCTGCCTCAGGCGATGCGCATCATCCTGCCCCCGATGGGCAACCTCACCATCGAGATCCTGAAAGGCACGGCGCTGGTCTCCCTCGTGGGGGTGACCGACCTTTTGCAGCAAACACGAAACGTGCGTCAGCAGCAGATTGCGGCCGGCGCCGCGTCCACAGCAGATCTGGCAATCTTGTATCTCAACACACTGCTGATCTACTTCGTGCTGGCCCAGGTGATAAACGCCACTTTCCGTTACTTCGAGCGCCGGCTGGAACGTCGATACCAGGCTCGCTATGAGCCTTTGCCGTCAGACCTAGTTGCCCCCCATGTCGGAGGGACCGCATCATGAGCACGACGAGGTTCGGCCCAACGATGGAGCAGGTCGAATTCCAGCCCCACAAACGCTGGTACCAGCGTCCCGAGGTGCTGATACCCGTCCTCATCGTCACAGCGATCTACGCATTGCTGATCTTTGGGGTCAAGGAGACCAACGTCTTCCGCACCCGGATGACCGGCGCGGGTGACTTCGACTCGATGTACTTCTGGCACCTGCTGCCTCTGATGGTCCAGGGCTTGCTAGTCACGGTGAAGGCCACCGTGCTGGCCTTCACCTTCGCCGCGGTGTTCGGATTTCTGTTGGCCCTGGGGCGGCGGTCGTCGACCCGCTGGATCAGCTGGCCCACGGCAGCCTTCATAGAGTTCATTCGGTCGACCCCGTTGTTGGTGCAACTCTTCTTCCTCCTTGGACTGGTGCGCGCCAGTGAGACGATCAACCTGGAGCCGATCTGGGTGCTCACCATCGGGCTGGGTCTGCACTACGCCACTTACTGCTCCGAGGCCTACCGCGCCGGTATCAACAGCGTGCCGGATGGCCAGTGGGAGGCGGCGATCGCCCTGAACCTCAAACCGTCCACCAACTGGCTCAGGGTGATCATCCCCCAGGCCGTGCCCAACGTGCTGCCGTCGCTGGGCAACTACCTGGTGGCCGGCTTCAAAGACGCACCGCTCGGTTTCAGCGTCGGCGTGCTCGGAGTACTCGCATTCGCCAGCCAGGTGCGTGCCGCCGACTTCCGACCGGTCGAGCCTTACATCATGGCTGGTGTCGGTTTCCTGCTGGTGAGCATCCCCGCTGCCTGGATCGTCCGACGACTCGAGAGACGCGTCTCCTACGAAAGGCAATGACATGACTACAGACACCGCCCGGTCACGCGACATATCCGAGAAGGGCGCCGCCAGCGTCCGCATGCGCGACGTCGAGAAGGCGTTCGGGAACAATGTCGTGCTCCAAGAGCTCGACCTCGACGTCGAGCCCGGCGAGCGGGTCGTCATCATCGGACCAAGCGGATCGGGCAAGACCACCATCCTGCGAGTCATCATGACCTTGGAGCGGATCGATGCCGGCACCATCGAGGTTGGCGGCCGACACCTGTATCACGAAGAGCAGAACGGTCAGCTCAAAGAGGCATCCGAGAAGCACATTCGCAGCGTGCGATCCAGCATCGGGATGGTGTTCCAGCACTTCAATCTGTTCCCGCACATGAGTGCACTGGAGAACATCATGCTG
>DASUUP010000492.1:0-8852 GCA_036373995.1 Acidimicrobiia bacterium | reverse complement strand
CTTCGGTTATCTCTCCGTTCGCCAGCTTCTCGCGAGCCTGAAATATCTCGGGTGGCCGCAACAGAGACCCGACGTGGTCAGCTCGAAAAGGCGGATTCAGCTTGGCTTCGGACAACGCTTCCCTCCTGGTTGGCTGAAGGCGGCAACTTACACAGGAATGGACTGCTGTCTTGGTCGGTGGGCCGCTAGCCGCCGACGCGTTGTCGCATCTCCTCGAGTGTGGGGCACGGGTCGATGTCGTAGGTGGCGCACTCGCCCTCGGTGAAACCTGGCAACGAAGGCCTCGATATCGACTCCGTCATTTCCGACATGGCGATCATGAAGTCGAACATGGCGGCGGTGAAGACCGACATAGCGTCGTTAGGTACGCGCATCGACGGAGTCAATCAGAGGCTCGACCGCCTGTTTCTAACGCTCGTAGCGGGACTCATGGCCATGTTCGCCACGGTGCTCGCACAGCTGGTGCTGTAGACAGCGTTCCAGTGGCCGAACCCGGCTATTGACTATCACGGCTGCCTCCTCTACCTTTCACGCTCCACATGAATCGCTACGCGCTCACCAACGCTTGCACTTGTTGCTGTACCTGCCTGGAGCAGGGCCAGGAACCGGCGCAGCGCGTATGACTGCGTAACGACTTCCTCTCTCGAGTCAACCGACTCAACGGTCAATGAAGGCAAACCTTCTTTCGTGACACCGCTTTTAGGCCCTCTCCAGGACCAGCCAGCCACTTGCCACTCGAAGGAGAGAACCCATGACCGACACCATCACGATCGAGACCATCATCAACGACGGGCTCGACGCCAACACCAAGATCATCGACATCAGACCCACCAATGCCTTCAACGGTTGGGCTTTGCGAAACGAGGAGCGCGGTGGCCACATACCCCGAGCGATCGCCTTCCCCGCCCACTGGGGGCAAAAAGCCTTCGACCGGGAACTGATCGAAAACCTCGAGAGCAGAGATGTCACCCCGGCCGACCCCATCCTCATCTATGGCTACGGTGACGAGGAAGCGCTCGCGTTCGCCGACCGCCTGGAGACGTTGGGCTACGACCAGGTTTCCGTGCTTAAGGGCGGGTTCGCCGAGTGGTCGGCCCAGCCTGGCTTCGAGGTCGCACGACTCCCCCGCTTCCGTGAACTGGTCTACCCCGACTGGTTGGCTGCTCTTCTGGCAGGTGAAGCGGTGGCAGAGGCACCTGAGAGAGAACCGCTGGTCTTCCATGTGAACTACGGCGTGCCCCAGGACTACGCCAGAGGTCACATTCCCGGAGCGCTCCACCTCGACACCAACAGCCTGGAGTCGTCCGAGGACTGGAACCGGCGTTCGCCAGAGGAATTGGAGGCTTCCCTCCTGGCTCTGGGTATCACCTCTGACACTCCGGTGGTCCTCTACGGCAACGACACCGCCCGCGACCCCAGAGAAACCCGGCCGGGTCGTAGAGCCGGGCAGATCGCCGCCACCCGGGCCGCCGCCATTCTCACGTACGCCGGAGTCCGAGACGTCCGTCTCCTCGACGGTGGGCTGAACTCATGGCGTGCCCAGGGTCACCCGATCGAGGTGAGGAGTCGCAAACCAAAACCAGCGAGCACATTCGGGACGACGATCCCGGCGCAGCCGTCCGTGTTCATCGACTACGGCGAGGCCGTGGAGTTGCTCGCCAACGCCGACGGTGCGCTCGTGAGCATCCGCAGCAGGCCCGAGAACGTGGGTCAGACCAGCGGGTACAACTACATCGACGACCTCGGTGACATCCCGGGTGCGGTTTGGGGTGACAACGGGTCGGACGCCTATCACATGGAGAACTACCGCAACATCGACAACACGATGCGCGACTTCAACGAGGTCGCGGCCAACTGGGCTGGGGCGGGGGTGACCGCGGACAAGAGAGTCTCCTTCTACTGCGGCACTGGCTGGCGGGCGTCGGAGACCTGGTTCTACGCACGGCTGCTCGGTTGGGAGGACGTCTCGGTCTACGACGGCGGATGGTTCGAATGGAGCAGGATCAATGGTTCTTCAGTCTGACCGCACCTCGCTCGGCCCTCGGGTATACGAATCGATACTCGACCTCCTGCCCGACCTAGACAACCCGACGCCCCTGGTGAAGCTGGGCCGGGTGACCCCGTTCGAGCACACCGAGGTCTATGCGAAGCTCGAGTGGTACAACCCGTTCGGGTCGGTCAAGGACAGGGTTGCGGCCAGCATGGTCCGCGAGGCACAGATCGAGGGGACGGTCTCCGAGGGCCAGCAACTCGTGGAGCCCACCTCGGGAAACACCGGCCTGGGGCTGACAATGGTGTCCAACGCCAACGGCTACAGCCTCACCGCGCCCCTCTCGAACGCGATTCCGGAGGAGAAGAGAAACCTGCTCCGGTTCTTCGGAGCCGAGGTCGAGGAACTGGAGGACGACCTGTGTCCGGCGCCGGGTGCGCCGGAAGGTGCCATCGCCCGCGCCAATGAGATCGCCGGGAAACCGGGGTTTCACATCCTCAATCAATACGCGAACGAGGCAAACCCAATGGCGCACTATCGGACCACCGGTCCTGAGATCTGGCGACAGACCGACGGTCGAGTGACACACTTCGTTGCTGGTCTCGGCACTTGCGGGACCATCACCGGCACCGGCAGCTTCCTCAAGGAACAGAATTCTTCGGTCGCGGTGATCGGTGTCCACCCCTCCGAGGGACACGACATCCCGGGTGTGCGCAGCATTCGCCAGCTACGGCAGACCCGGTTCTTCGACCCCGACGCCTACGACGGTCTGGTCGAAGTGGACAACGACACCGCCTATCGGCTGTGTGCACGTCTCAATCGCGAGGAGAGCATTCCTGCGGGACCCAGTTCGGCCCTGGCACTGGCCGGTGCGTTCCTCACCATTCCCGACGAGCCCGACACCAAGGTGGTCGTGATCTTCCCCGACAGCTCGCTCAAGTACGCCTCGTCGATGAAGCGCCACATCGAAGACGTTGGACGATCGACGACGAGCTTCACGGCGAAGAGCCGGCGAGAGCAGTTCCTCGATGTAATGGTCGAGAACGTGAGGGCCAACCCAGGTCAGACGATCGACATCGAGGGCGCGCGGCAGTGGATCGATGATGGCGCGTTCGTGCTCGACGTGCGGCCCGAGAAAGACTTTGCCTCTGCACACGTGCCCGGGGCCTGGAACACGCCTCTGCTCGACCTGCCGGGACGCACCGATGCGCTTCCCCCCGATCGAGAGAAACCGGTCCTGGCAATCTGTCAGCGAGGAAACCTCTCCCTGTCGGCGGTGCTCTATCTGAAGAGCCTCGGATACGAGAACGTCCGCAGCGTCAATGGCGGGACCAATGCATGGATCGAACGGGGACACGCCACCCAGTCGATTTGAGTCGGCGGGTCAGGGAGCCCGGGCTTCATAGACGCTGACCAAGTGCACGGTGGCAATCGCAAGGCCCAGGACGAACAGACCTGGCGCCAGAACCTCCAGACCGAGGTTCTCAGCCACGATGCCGAGAAGCCATGGAATCGTTGCAACTCCGAGGTTGGCTGCGGCAAGTTGATAGCCGATCGATCTCGTTGATCGGTCGGCTCCGAGACGGGCGGGCGTCACCGCGATCAACGTCGGGAAGATGGCTGCCAGTCCCAGGCTGGTGATCGGCAGACCGACCACTCCCTGTCCGAGTGGGTCCAGCCAGAACAGCCCCAACCCGAATATCGAAACCGCCACGCTCGAGTGCAACGTCGCCATGGAGCTGAAGCGATCGCCGAAGAAGCCGAGAACGAACCGACCCGCGGTCAGCCCTCCCCAGTAGACGGCGACCCACGCGCCGGCGGCCGCTGTGCCATAGCCTCTCCCCTCCGTGAGCAGGGTGAACGACCACTGCCCGGCGCCGACCTCGACTCCGGTGTAGAGGAAGAAGAGTGCGAGGAGAAGCCAGCTCCGCACGCGAGGTGCTCTTCCTTGGCGTGTCACCTCGGCCCGGTCATCGGCCCAGGTGTGTCGTCGAAACCAAACGCCAACGAGCACGACGATCTGCAATCCGGCCATGGTCAAATACCCGGCACGCCACACGCCCGTCGTCGTGAGGCTGATGGCCAGGATGATCGGGCCGACGGTGGCCCCTATTCCGTAACAGGCGTGTAGGAGATTGACCGACCGTATGTCGAAGGTCAAAGCGGCGTGGGCGTTCATACCAGTGTCGATCAGCCCACCACCCAAGCCCATGGTGATGGCAGCCAGGACAACCACGACCCACGTCGGTGAAGCGCCGACTCCAATCAGTCCGACGCCAAGCAACGTCGACCCCGAGATCAGGAGCGACCCGGTCCCGAGGCGCTCGTGAAGTCGCCCGTAGAGGACGCTGGCAGTGAGATATCCGACGCTGCCGGATGCGATCAGGGTGCCGAGACCTGAAAGCGGCCGGCCGAACTCGTCCCGAATCGCGGGCCAGGCAACGCCGAGCCCGCCATCCGGCAGGCCGAGAACCACAAAGGTCCCGAGAGCCACCAGCAGCACCCCCACCGTTGGGCGCCGAGTCCCCCGAGCCTCACTCATGACCGGACTATGACAGGTGAGCCCGCAACGGTCATCTCTTCCGCGATCTGCGAAAGTTGAGTGCGATGGCGCGTCGCTCGTCCGCTTCACGCGGGCAGTGCTCTCTGCACCCAGGACCGGACAATCCGGAGAGTGTGGGCGAACGCGCGGCGGCTAGAGAAATCCGGGTGGAGCTGTCGATTGTGGGTGGGTGACTTCGTTTAGGAACCAAAGCGACCCGGTAAGTTGCCGGGTCCTGAGCAAGAAGGAGCTCGAAATGAGTCAATATCTGCTGTCGGTGCACTATGTCGAGGGTGAGGAGCCGCCCGGCGACGACATCATGCAAGAGATGTTCGCCGACGTGGACGCCCTCAACCAGAAGATGCAAGACCAGGGCGCCTGGGTCTTCGCCGGTGGCCTCGAGACCCCGGACACGGCCACTGTGGTTCGCTCGGAGAACGGCGAGATCCTCACCACCGACGGTCCTTTCGCCGAAGCCAAAGAGCAGATCGGCGGCTTCTGGGTCATCGAGGCCGGCGATCTCGACGAGGCCCTCGACTGGGCGTCGCAAGCCACCGTGGCCTGCAGAGGCCCGGTCGAAGTGCGCCCGTTCCAGGACGAGCCGGAGTCCTGAGCGTATTGACGGAGAATCGGGCCGACTCAGCCGCGATCGAGCAGATCTTCAAGGATGAGTCGGGCCGAGCCGTAGCCACCCTGGTCCGCCGCTTCGGCGATATCGACATCGCCGAGGAGGCGGTCCAGGAGGCGTTCGTCGAGGCGGTCAGACGCTGGCCCACCGACGGGATTCCGCCAAGCCCCGCCGGATGGATCATCACCACCGCTGGCAACCGGGCCATCGACAACCTGAGACGCGAAGCGAAGCGCGACGATCGCCAACGACAGGCCCAGGACTTGCCACCAGATGACGAGCCCGAAGAGATAGTGATCGTGGACGACGATCAGCTCCGACTGATCTTCACCTGTTGTCACCCGGCGCTGGCGCCCGAGGCACAGGTCGCACTGACACTTCGGCTGATCGGCGGGCTACAGACACCTGAGATCGCCCGTGCATTTCTCACCTCCGAGCCGACCATGGCCCAGCGCATCGTGCGTGCCAAGAAGAAGATCAAGAAGGCCAAGATCCCCTACCGGATACCCGGTGACGCCGAGCTGCCCAATCGGCTGAGACCGGTGCTCTCGGTCATCTACCTCATCTTCAACGAGGGCTACGTGGCGACCAGCGGCGACGATCTCGTTCGTGCCGACATCTCGGCCGAGGCGATTCGGCTCGGGCGGTTACTGGCGGGTTTGATGCCCGATGAGCCCGAGGTCGCCGGCCTGCTCGGTCTCATGCTCCTCACTGAAGCTCGGCGGCCGGCGCGCATTGACGGAGACGGCAATCTCGTCACCCTCCGCGACCAGGACCGACGCCTTTGGACCACAGAGTTGATCGAAGAGGGACACGAGATCGTCGCCGCATGTGTTCGTCGCAACCGCCCCGGCCCCTACCAGCTCCAGGCGGCAATCGCGGCCGTTCACGCCGACGCCGCAACTGCCGGCGACACCGACTGGGATCAGATCGTGGTCCTCTACAGCCAACTAGCTGTGCTCGCCCCCAGCCCGATCGTGGAGCTGAATCGGGCGATCGCCGTCGCCGAATCGGGCGATCTGGCGGCTGCTCTCCGACTGGTCGACAGGCTCGACCTGGGCGACTACTACCTCTATCACGCAACCGTCGGCGATCTCCTCGAACGTGTGAATCGCCATGACGAAGCGGCCGACGCCTACCGGAGAGCATTGGAGTTGACCAGCAACGAATCGGAGCGAAAACACCTCGCGGGGCTGGAGGTCAGAGCCAGATCGACGGCATCCAGCTGATGCCTCGCCGCAACCGCATCGACCCTTTCGGCGATCTCCACGCCGTGCCGGTTCGTGGGATGTTCACCGGCAACAGAGGATGCCTGGTCGGAGAGAACGGTGAGCTGGTGCGGCATCACCGGGGCAACCTCTGGATCACATGTGTCACCTCGTACCGTGACTGGAAGTCACCTCTGGACCAACCCGGGCACTGGACGCCTTTGTTCTTCCTCGACGATGCCGTTGCCCTGGCCGCGGGACACCGCCCCTGCGGCTTGTGCCGACGGGATGACTACCTGTCCTACCAGCGTGCTCTGACCGTTGGCCTCGGCGCCGACCAGCCCATCTCGGCGACGGAGCAGAACCGTCGCCTCGCCGCGGAGAGGCTCAGGCGAGGCAGTGGCATCGACCGGGCGGCCGACCGCAAGATGTGGTTCGAGGACATCTCCGCCCTGCCAGACGGCACTGTGGTCGTCGAGATGGGAAAGCCGTGGCTGGTCCACGGCGACCAGATCCTCGAGTTCAGCTTCGGCGGCTGGCTATCGCCGCTGCCCCGCCCCGACGGTGGCCAAGTAGGGGTCCTCACGCCGCCAACCTCGGTAATCGCGCTCGGCCACGGATTCGTTCCTCATATCCACGATTCGATAGCGCATACGGGCTGACAGAATCACGCGCGATCTGGACATAGGCCATAAGTGAGCTCCGCAATCGACAGCCGACAGCGGTTTGAGACCATCGTCGACGAGGTCTTCGATCCGCTCCAACGCTACATCCGGCGTCGCATCGACGCCGACCGTGCCGAGGACGTCCTCGCCGACGTGCTCATGACTGCCTGGCGCCGACTGGAAGACGCCCCCTCCGACCATGTCCTTCCTTGGTGTTACGGCATAGCCCGACGGACGCTGGCAAACGCTCGTCGAGGACAGCGCCGTCATCTCAGGTTGGTGCAACGTCTCCAAGCTGAGCCAAAGCCGGAATCCGTACTCGACCCCGCCGAGGCAGGACCCGACTCAGACCTCTCCGAGGCGCTCGACTCCCTATCCGACGACGATCGCGAGATTCTCCGCCTATGGGCGTGGGAGCAACTCGAGCCTCGAGAGATCGCTCCCGTGCTCGACATCAGCGTCAACGCGGCGACTCTGCGGTTGAGCCGGGCACGTTCCCGTCTCGCCGATCAGTTGCCCAGACAGGATGAGGCCGTGTCCGGACATGAAACGGTTGAAGGCACACGGGAGCAGCCATGAAAGACGAACTGAGAGAGCGACTCGCCAGGATCGACCCGATGCACTCCGGTGTGCCCACGGAACCGACGACCTCCCGGTCGTCCCAGGAACTACTGGAGAACATCATGAGCACACCGCTCAAGGAGAAGACGGAGCCGACACCGGCTCCCCGGAGAACATGGAACATCGCGATCGCCGCCGTGGCCGCCCTCGTGCTCGCAGTAGCCGGTGGGCTGGCGCTCACAAACGGCGATGAGGCGCCGGTGGTATCCGGACCGCCCCTCGAGCTCACCGCCGGTGGCGAGGACATCATGCAGAGCTGTATCGCCTTCTCCCCCGAGGAGCTGGACAACGTTGCCGAGCTCGCCTTTGCCGGCACGGTGACGGCGGTCGAGGGCGACACCGTGACCCTGACCGTGGACGAGTGGTTCCGAGGCAGTGGCGCCGGAGAAGTGATCCTCAATGCGCCGCAGGGCATGGAGGCGCTCATCGGAGGTATCCCCTTCGCCGTCGGCGACGGATACCTGATCAGCGCCCAAGGCGGCAGCGTCAACTACTGCGGATTCAGCGGACCGGTCTCACCGGATCTGCGGGCCGGTTTCGACGCTGCGTTCGCCAACGGCTGAACCCAAACCTTCCCTTCTGTGTCGATTTTTCCGTCCCTGAGACGAAAAAATCGACACAGAAAGGGATCTAGCTCGGGATCTAGCCTGGGCTCATCAGGTTTCGGACTCCGCGGACGGCCTGACGGATGCGCTGGTGGTTCTCAACGAGGGCGAAACGGACGAATCCCTCCCCGGTTGGGCCGAATCCGATCCCGGGGCTCACCGCGACCTTGGCTTCCTTCAGGAGATGGATGGCGAAGTCGAGAGACCCCATTTCGGCAAACGGCTCCGGGATCTCGGCCCAGACGAACATCGTGCCCTTGGGGGCATCGATCTCCCATCCGGCTTGGTTGAGCCCATCGATCAATGTGTCGCGCCGCTTCTCGTAGATGGCGTTGACTTCTTCCACGTAGTAATCCGCCTCGTTGAGTGCGATGATCGATGCGATCTGGATGGGCTGGAACGTGCCGTAATCGAGGTATGACTTCAGCTTGCCCAGCGCCGCAATGGCCTCGGCGTTGCCAACCACGAACCCCACCCGCCAGCCGGCCATCGAGTGGCCCTTGGTCAGCGTGTAGAGCTCGACTCCCACTTCGTCTGCTCCGGGCACTTGCAGCATCGACGGAGGGACATACCCGTCGAACGAGATGTCGGCA
>DASUUP010000491.1:0-7161 GCA_036373995.1 Acidimicrobiia bacterium | reverse complement strand
GCCCAGCTTGGCCCGAGCCCGATCGATCCTCTCCAGGGTCTTGCCCTGACCCAGCGCGGCGATCGACTCGAACAGCGGAGGGCTGACCGATGAACCGGTCACCGCGACACGGAGTGGCTGGAACGTCTTGCCGGCGCCGATTCCCAGCTTCTCGGGCATGGCCCGCAAAGCCGTCTCGACCGATTCCGCGTTCCAAGAGCCGAGGCCCTCGATCACTTGGCGGCCTTGCTCCAGAACCGCTGCCACACCGTCCTTGGTCATCACCTTGTCCCAAGACGGTTCGTCGTAAGAATCGAAGTCCTCGAAGAGAAACATCACCTGGTTACCCGCTTCGGGAAGGAGACGAGTGCGCTCCTGTACCAGCGGAGCTATCTCCCCGAACGTCTCCCACTCGTCTGACTCGAGCTCACGGCCCAGTTCCGCCTCGACGAAGGGTCTGACCAACTGGGCGAAGACGGTCGTGTCCATGGCTCTTATGTACTCCCCGTTCATCCAGGCCAACTTCTCCGGGTCGAAGGCGGCCGGGTTCTTGGAGACGTTCACCAGGTCGAACTTCTCGACGGCCTCCTCCCGGGAGAAGATCGTCGTCTCCCCGTCCGGTGACCATCCGAGGATGGCCAGATAGTTGAACATCGCCGCGGGTAGAAAACCCTGTTCGCGGTACTCGGCGAGGGCAGTCGCTCCGTGCCGCTTCGAGAGCTTCTTCCCATCGGTTCCGAACAGGAGAGGTAGATGGGCGTAAACCGGCTCCGAGCCCCCCAAGGCGCGGGTCAACAGAATGTGCTTGGGCGTAGAGGGCAGTAGATCCTCCCCGCGGGCGACATGGGTGATCTGGTAGTCGAGGTCGTCCACAGTCGAAGCCAGGTGATAGGTGGGCGTGCCGTTGCTGCGCAGAATCACGAAGTCGTCGATGTCGACGGGCGCAAACGAGAGGTTCCCCCTGATCAGGTCGTTGAACTCGACCGGGTCGTCCTGCGGGATCGAGAGCCTGATGACACCGCCATCCGCCTTCCGTTCGGAGCGACGGATGTAGTGGCCAGGATGCTTTCCCTCGGCCTGCGCCCTCTGGCGAAGCGTCTCGAGCTCCTCGGCCGAGCGGTCGTCGTAGTAGGCGTGCCCGGACTCGACGAGACCGCCAGCAAGCTCGGCATAACGACCCATCCGGTCGGACTGCCGGTAGCTGCCATGCGGGCCGCCCACTTCGATCCCCTCATCCCACTCGAGCCCGAGCCAACGGAACGAGCCCAGGATCTCGTCCTCGTATTCCTTTGTGGACCGCTCCAGGTCGGTGTCGTCGATGCGGACGATGAACGTCCCCCCGTTGTGCCTTGCATATAGCCAGTTGTAGAGGGCGGCGCGTGCCGTCCCGACGTGAAGGAACCCTGTCGGGGAGGGGGCCATACGGACACGCACGGTCATGGCCTTACCACCCGGTTGGTGAGCGTTCCGATGCCGTCGACCTCGACCTCCATGAGGTCGCCCGGCTCGACCTTCCCAACACCAGAGGGGGTCCCCATGAGGATCACGTCACTGGGGAGGAGCGTCGAGAATGCGGTTATGTACTCGAGAATCTCGGCGACGCCGAACACCATGTCGGATGTGAAGCCGGCCTGACGAACTTCGCCGTTGACCTTGCAGATCACGGCGAGACGCTCCAGGGGGTCGAGTTCGGTCTCGATAGCCGGTCCGAGAGGGCAGAACGTGTCGAATCCCTTGGCCCTCGTCCACTGGCCGTCCTTATTCTGCAGGTCTCGGGCGGTGACGTCGTTGGCAGCCGTGTAGCCGAATATGTACTGCGAAGCGTCCTCGGCTTTGACATTACGAGCCGGCTTGCTGATGACCACCGCCAGCTCCGCCTCGTGATGTACTTCCTTGCTCAGCCAGGGGTAGACCACGTTGGCGTTGTTGCCGATCACAGACGTCGCCGGTTTCATGAAGATGAGCGGCTCGTCCGGCACGTCGCTGTCTAGCTCGGCGGCGTGGTCCTCGTAGTTCTTCCCGACGCACATCACCTTGGTGGGGATCACGGGCGAGAGAAGAGTGACACTCGGCCATGGGACGACGTTCTCGGTGGGCTCCCAAGCAACGAACGGAGACCCCTTGTAGATGAGAACGCCCTCCGCGTCGGCTACGCCGTAGGCGATGTCGTCGCCCGACTTGATTCGTACGATCTTCATTCTGTCTGCGACGCTACCGAAACAGGACGATTAGGCCTGAATCAGGAGTGGCGGAGCGCGTACGAGACCTGCTCCGGCTTCTTCACGAGAAGGGCCTTGTCGACTTCGGCCACGGCGGTGGCGCCCGGCCTACCGTCGTGCGCCGCTGCCTGTACCCAACGCTCACGCTGCGCGATGACCTCGGGCGGAGCTTCGAAGCCATATCCACAGAGCACCAGGGCGACCTCGATGTCCTCGCGAACAGGGGCTCGGCCGAGAGCCGCCGCCCGTGCCAGCGTCAGACCTGCCACGACCTCGCGGAAGTGCTCGTCGTCGTCGGGGAGCACTGCCTGACTGAGGAGTCTGAGCCCCCAACCCGGATCGGGTCCGGTCGTTCCGTAGTAGCCACCGCCACTGATCTCGTTCGGGCCTTCCGGGACACCGGGCTTGGAAGACCTCCATTTGACGGCCGGACCGGGCTCGAGCTTCGTGCGCGGCTTCTCGGCGTCCGTCAGCTCGACGTTCGGTTGCTGTGCCATCAGACGAAGGTCAGCCAATCCCGATGTTCGTCGAGTTTGCCGGCGACAGCCGCCGCGAACAGCTCCTGGGCCTTCTTGGTGACCGGGCCCCGTCTCCCATCACCGACGAGACGGCCGTCGACCGACCGGATCGGCGTCACCTCGGCGGCGGTCCCGGTGAGGAACATCTCGTCGCCCGCATAGAGAAAGCCGCGGGCCAGATCCACTTCTCGGATCTCCACTCCCTCGTCGCGCAACAAGTCGATGACCGAGTTGCGGGTGATTCCTTCCAGGATGCCTGCCGACACGGGCGGGGTGTGCACCACTTCGCCGCTGACGATGAACAGGTTCATCCCCGATCCCTCGGATATCGAGCCGGCGTCGTTCAGCATGATCGCCTCATCGAACCCTGCGGCGAGTGCTTCCTGCTTGGCGAGAACCGAGTTGAGATATCCACCGGAGCCCTTGGCGGTAGGGATGAGCGAGGTGTGCGAGATGCGTCTCCAGCTGGAGACCATGGTGTCTATGCCCTGCTCGGCTGCATCGTCACCCAGATACGCTCCCCACGGGAAAGCGGCCATCATCGCCCTGACCTCGTTCTTGGCAGGGTTGATCCCGATCGACCCTCCGCCGTAGAAGATCTGGGGGCGAATGTAGGCCGACTCGAGACCGGTCTCACGCAACAACAAGAGACAGGCTTCGTCCCACTCTTCGACCGAGTAGTTCATCGGAATCCCGTACGCGCGGGCCGAGGCACCGAGACGCTGCATGTGCTCGTGAAGGCGGAATACGGCAGTTCCCTCGGGTGTGTTGTAGGCCCTGATGCCCTCGAACACACCTGTCCCGTATTGAAGGGCGTGGGATAGGAAATGGACGTTGGCGCTGTCCCAGGGGATCAGCTCGCCATCGCTCCAGATGTGTGATGCCGTTTCCATCTCGCAAGGCTATACACAACCGCCGCTTGACGAAACCTGCATCGGGTCCGATTCATCGGACTCGAACCTGACCGCATCGGGCTTCTACCCTGCTCGGCCATGCATCGGCTCGTCGCCTCCTGGTTCGGCACCGGATTGATCCTGGGGCGGCTGCGTGGGAGCGACATGGGCTCGGGGACGGTGGGGGCGTTGTTCGCTCTGCCCGTTGCCCTACTCATCGGAACATGGTGGGGGTGGGAAGCGCAGGTCATCGCTGCGTTGATTGTCGTCGGTCTGAGCCTTTGGTCGGCAAGACCATTCTCGGGGGACCGAGGCGACCCGGGATGGATCTGTGTCGATGAGGCCGCCGGAGCCTTCATATGTGTCATCGGGCTTCCCGTCTGGCCAGAAGCAATTCTGGCCTGGTTCGTGTTCAGGGCAGCGGACATCTTCAAAGACCTGGCTCCGGGAGTAGCTCAGGCTGAACGCCGGCTGCCCGGCTCGATCGGAGTGACGGCTGATGACGTCGTGGCTGCCCTCTACGGTCTCGTAGTGGGCCACATCCTCTACGCCGTGATCTAGATTCCAGATCATGGACTGGACAATCTCGACGATCATCGCCGGTGTCGATGGCTCGGACGGCAGTCGCCGCGCTGCCGAGCATGCCGCTTCCCTCGCCCGCAACCACGGAGCCAAGCTGAAGCTGGTCACGGTGGTCCGAACCCCCGAAGGATGGTGGGGAATCGGTGGCGCCCCGCCCAGTCCTGAAGCACTGTCCGCAGCCCTCGTGGAGGGCCAGCAGCAGATCCTGAGAGAGTTCGAGGAGCAACTCGACCTGGACGGAGTCGACTATGAAACCGTCGAGGAATTGGGTGACCCCGTCACCCGCTTGCTCGCGGTCTGTGAGGCGAGCTCAGCAGATCTTCTCGTGATCGGGCGGCGTGGCGCCGGTCTCGCCGAAAGGGTCATACTGGGCTCGACGGCTGACCGTATCACCCATCTCAGCACCTGCCCCGTCCTCGTGGTGCCGTAGCCGCTCAACCAGTGAACCCGGTCTCCAGACTTCGCTGAGCGGTGTCTGCAACCCTGGGATGTGAATGAGGTCCCTCAACCGCGGAACCCGCGTGCACCTCGTTGCGGAAAACGCAACACTGTGCACTGGGACCACCCATATTCATCCATCTCAGGAGTAACCGCCAGGCGTCATGTGTTGCAGGGTCCGCGGAAGCAGTGATCAGGCCTCGACTCTGACGCCCCTCCAGAAGGCGACGTAGTCCTTGATCTCCGCCGCGGCGTCCGAAGGCGTCGGGTAATACCAGGCAGCGTCCTGGTTGACCTCCCCGTCGACCTCCACGTCGTAATAGCTGGCGGTTCCTTTCCAGAAGCAACGCGTGTTCTTGTCCGACCCCGAGAAGTACTCCTTGTTGACCGATTCCGGCGGGAAGTAATGATTTCCCTCGACGATCACAGTCTCGTCGCTCTCGGCGAGCACCTTGCCGTTCCAGATAGCTTTGGCCATGTATCCCTGAACGGACGCTTCGATACCGGTATTCCCCCTACGCTCGCCCCGTGCCGACAGTGGTCATCATCCCGATCAAGTCGTTTCGCCTTGGCAAACAGCGACTGTCCGACGCTCTCGACGACAGGCGACGCCAAACGTTGGGCCGTGCCCTGGCAGGACACACCGCGAGAGCCGTTGAGAGCGCCGGTCTGATCCCCCTGATCGTGACCGCCGACCCACACGTGGCCGAGTGGGCGACGATGTCCGGCTTCCCGAGTCTCCCCGACTCAGGGGAAGGTCTCAGCGCCGCGGCAAACCTCGGTGTGGAGTGGGCCCGGGCCAGCAACAGTCGATGGATCGTCCTCCACGGCGATCTCCCGCTCCTGTCGGCTTCGGATGTGGGAGCCGTAGATGGCGTCGTGACGACTGGGCACGGAGCGATCGCTCCTTCCTCCGATGGAGGCACGTCAGCCATCGGGTCAGAAGGTGACTTCAGCTTTGCGTTCGGCGTCGGCAGCTTCCATCGTCATCTCCCCCGGCTGGCAGACGCGAGAGTCGTGATGCGCTCGGGTTTGGCGCTGGATGTCGACTCACCCAACGATCTCGTCGCAGCAGCGTCGACCGCACGAGGGACTTGGCTCAGAGAGATCCTCTGGTGAGTGAGCGATCCAGGATCCACGCCTGGTTGATGGCCGGTCTCGAGGCGGTCGAACCCGGGCGTCTGACCCGCGATGCCATGGCGACCAGGGACGGGCCCTTGACCATCCTCGCGATCGGAAAGGCAGCCGCCGCGATGTGTCGTGGCGCCGCGGCGGCAGTGGAGCAGGTCGACGGTCTCTGCATCACAAGCCATGAGGAAACGGTGCCAGACACCATCGAGCTGATGATCGGGGATCATCCCTTCCCAGGGGAGGCCAGCCTGGCAGCGGGCCGCCGGGCCATCGAGATCTCGTCGCAGGCCGATGTCGCCTTGATCAGTGGAGGTGGATCGTCGTTGTGCGAGGTGCCCGCCGACGGTCTGAGCATCGAGTTCGTCGCTGGGGTCTACGAGAGACTCCTCGACGCGGGATCGAACATCGCCGAGATGAACCTGGTCCGCTCTCATCTCTCCAGGACAAAAGCCGGAGGACTCGGCCCCATCCCCACCTTCTTGCTCTCCGACGTGGGCGGTGCCGGGCCCGAGGTCGTCTCGTCGGGCCCGACGATCGGAACGAGACCCGACCCCGCTCGGGTCATTTCGATCATGAGAGAGCTGGGTGTCACGGTCGACAGCGAACTCGAGGAAGTCGTCCGGAACCACAACACGGCAGCCCGCCCGACGGCGCATGTTGTCATCCTCGCCGACGGGAGAACCGCCGCCCAGGCCATCTCAGCAGCGGTCGACCGGGAGATTCCGACGAGAGTGCATGAGGGTTGGATCGAGGGCGATTACCAGGAAAACCTCATCGGCTTCATCGGCTCGGCGGAAACGGGCGTCACGGTTGCGGCAGGCGAGCCGTCGGTGCCCGCCCGGCCGGTAGGGCGTGGAGGCCGGAACACGCACGTGGCACTGACGGCCGCCCGGATGATCGACGGGACCTCGATCTGGTTCGCTGCCCTGGCCACCGACGGTGTGGATGGAAGCTCCGAATCTGCCGGAGCCATCGTGAATGGGTCGACCCTGGCTCGTGGCGGCGACCCCGCCGCAGCCCTGGCAGGCTTCGACTCGGCCTCTTACCTGAACGAGTCCGAAGACCTGATCCGCACCGGTCCCACCGGCACGAATGTGGCGGATGTCTGGTTGATCTGGAAGCCAGAGGACGGGCCAGAACCTATATTGTCCTTGTGAGCAAGACCTTCGTCATCACCGGTGGCACCGGCGGTCTGGGAACCGCCCTGGTTCGTCGTCTCATTGGCAAGGACTACAGGCTCGCCGTCACTTACCTGCTCCCCGACGAGGCCCAGGAGTTCGAATCCGAATTCGAGGTCGACGAGAAGCAGCTCACCCTGACCCGCGTCGACTGCACCAACCCCGAGGCGGTGAACACCTTCATCAAACAGGTCGCCGACAAGTGGGGCGGAATCCACGGTCT
>DASUUP010000490.1:0-9299 GCA_036373995.1 Acidimicrobiia bacterium | reverse complement strand
CTGATAAGGATGAGGTCCGTGGTTCAAGTCCACGTGGGCCCACAATTCACTCACCTGGGAGAACGCCCGCCCCGACGGGCGCGAGTGCTTCCGAAGTTGATTTCAACTACTCGCTCGATGCCAGGTGCCGCTCGCGAAACGCCTGCTGCTTGGTGCGATTGCCACAGATGCTCATGGAGCACCACTTGGCGGATCGTGCCGGCGATCGGTCGTAGAAGGCCCACTGACAGCTGTCGTTGCCACAGATCTTGAGTCTCCGCCACGTACTCGAGCGCATCGCCTCGATCATCTCGACCAAGAGAAGTCCCACCGCACCCTCGATACCGGCGACGCGTGGGACGAGCCTGACTGCCCGACCTTCCAACTCGGGCGAGATCTGGGCCGCCTCGGTAGCGCGGTTGAGGATGCCGAGCGTCTCATTCGACAGCTCATCCCCGGCGTGGTTGGCGGCGAGAGCGTCTCGCAAGGCGCGCCGGATCGTCCTCAGGTAAGAGAGCTCTTCATCGCCGACGGTCTCGGTTACGAACAAGCTGTCTTCCAGCCATCTGCGGGCGCCGTCGGAGTCGGCCAGCGCGTCGGTGCCCTCCTCGATGTCGAGGGTATTGACGAACTGACGGACTCTTTCCAGGCCGTCGGGAGCCGGCGTGATCTTGGAAGTCACGATTTCCATCATAACCACTTTACATCGTTCAATGGTTACGATAACCTCCTTCAGAATGCAGACGGTTACGCGTCGAGGGAGGATGGACGAGGTCTCCGCGTGGAGCGATCCCGACTTCCGTCGCCTCTTCCGGGCTTCGGCGGTGTCAGTCTTCGGATCGGAGATAGGGGAGCTAGCTCTGCCGCTGCTGGCCATCATCACGCTCATGGCCACACCAACGGAGGTGGGCTTGCTGCGGGCGGCGCAATTTCTCCCCTTCCTGGTGGCGACGTTGCCCCTCGGAATGCTGGTCGATCGTCATACGAGGAGACCGCTGATGATGCGCGCCGACATCGGCCGATTCCTCCTCATCGCCGCCATACCTATCTCGGTATGGCTCGGCGCGGCCGAGGTCGAACTGCTCTATGTCGTCGTGTTCGCGGCCGGCTGTCTCACCGTGCTCTACCAGCTATCCGACTTCGCCTATCTCCCGGACCTGGTGCCGGCGAGCCGCATCGTCGACGCAAACAGCAAGCTGTCCGCAGTCCAGTCCGCCAATGAAGTCGCCGGAAAGGGCGTCGGTGGTGTCATCGTGCATGTGCTCACCGCTCCCTTCGCAGTGCTCCTCGATGCCTTCACCTATCTGTTGTCCGCATTCGAGCTCTCCCGCATCCGGGCCGTGGAGAAGGTCAGCCCGCCGCAACACACGGCATCGAGGTTCCGCGAGGCAGTCACCGGTCTGGTCGCCGCCTGGCGGCATCGCTATATCAGGCCGTTGCTCTTGGAGGCAACCACATTCAACTTCTTCAACGAGATCTTCGTCCTCGGCCTCTTGTTGTATGCGGTTCGTGGGCTCGAACTCGACGCCGCCACTATCGGGCTGATCTTCGTCGGGGGCGGGATCGGGTCCTTCTTCGGCGCCTGGTTCGGCCCGCGTCTCACCCACCAGTTCGGATACGGACGTGTCCTGTTGGCCACCATGGCTGTGGGCAACGCCGCACCGATGGCAACGGTGCTCACCCGGGCAGAGCCGGTGATCAGCCTGGCCGTCCTCATCGCCACATTCGCGGTGATGGGTGTAGGCATCGGGATCGCCAACGTACACGCAGTCAGCCTTCGGCAGATGGCCGTCGCCGAGGACCTCCGTGGCCGAGTCAACGCCGGATACAGACTGGTGTCATGGAGCGTTCTACCATTCGGGGCGATCATCGGCGGCGTGCTCGCCTCCAGCCTCGGCGCGTTCCCGGCCATGCTGATCGGAGCCTTTGGTGTGCCGCTGGCGACGACGTGGGTTCTCTTCTCGCCGATCCCCCGGCTTCGTGAGATCGGCGACGCAATGCAACAGTTTCACCACCCCTTGGATCACGGGTAAGCAGCCGAACGCCCACAAGAACTCAACTCTGGGCTGGGTGACCATTCGCGAAGAGTCTGCGCGAGCGAGGATCTCGAAACGGGAGTATTTGGACCGGGCGAATCGGTCCAGGGTTTCGCCGAGCACATCTGTCTCGTGTCAGGCAGGGCCCATGAGGGTGAAGGAGAGTTTCGGTTTCCGTCCGATCCACTCGAAGCCGGCTCCGGTAGCGGCCTCCGGTGTCCGCCGCGTGTACAGCATCCAGGCGAGCGCGTTCGCGGAGTGGGCGAGGAGGAAGCCCATGAGTAGTACATACGCAACTAAGAGAAGAGCCATGGAAAAGGAAGCCTCCGAGGTAGGGGACGTGCGTCGGACTCGTTTGTGTACCGGGACCGCCGTGTTATCCGCGATTGCCCGTGCGTCGACACAGCCCGTTCCAGGAGGGGTCAGCCACCCGAGCAACAGTGTGAGTGAATGTTGGAAATCAGGAGAACGCACCTACGACCAGAAGTTAAATGTGACTGGATGACGCGCCCTGACTGATAAGTGTAGGTTGACACGTCGAACATCCGGAACGAAACCGGATGAACCGCGACGACCGACGAGGAGGACACGGTCATGAGCGACGAATCTGCCTTTCCGCCGGAAGAGAACGAGAACCGGCCCGCCAAGAACGGAGACGAGAAAACCGACGAAGGGGGGTTATCCAGACGTAAGTTCCTCGCCGGGGCTGCGGCAGCCGGCGCGGCCGGAGTGCTCGGTGTCCCGTCGATCGCAGGCGCCACCGGGCCCAGCATTGCGTTCCAGGTCAACGATCTCGGTGACGGTTCCGATCTGATATTCGTCAACGGGCGGATACACACCATGGATGGATCTGGGACCGTTGCGCGGTCGGCCACGATCCGCAACGGGCGGTTCGTCAACGTCGGCACCGGAGCCCGCGCCCAAGGGCCCGGCACGACGACGATCAACCTGGGAGGACGGACGGTGATTCCGGGGATCATCGACAACCACAACCACATCGTCCTGATGGGCAACCGGCCCGGTTTTCACACCCCCCTCGAGAACGCCAACTCCATCGCCGAGGTACAGGAGACACTCGCGGCGCGGGCGGCCGGTGTTCCAGCGGGTGAGTTCATAACCACCATCGGGGGCTTTCACATCAATCAGTTCGAGGAGCAGAGGTTTCCGAACCTCGCCGAACTCGATGAGGCGCTCCCCGACCATCCGGTGTACATATCCCAGAGCTTCGCCGGTCCCTCGGCGACAAACTCCCTCGGAAAGAGTTTCTTCGAAGCGCACGGTGTGGCGGTCGGCGCCGACGGCTCGATCGCTGGCGGTTTCGGTGACTCACCAACGGGCAGAGCAACGTTTGCGCTGCGCCAGGAGTTGCTCACACCGGAGACACGCCGTCGTGGCGCGATCGACGCAATGGCCTATGGAGCCGGTCTCGGCGTCACGACCCACCTGGATCAGGGTGCGTTCCAATCCGTGGGCAACTCGAGTGACGGTGCTGCATCGGAGGACAACTACACGATGCACATCCCGTTCCTCGAGCTCTACAGATCGGGCCAACTCGGGACGAGGCTCAGGATCAACTTCCTGCACCGGGATACCGAAGCCTCGGTACCTACCTTGACCGAACGTATCAAGAACCAGTTCCCATTCTTCGGAGGGGACATGGTCAAGACCGGGGGAATAGGTGAGTTCATTGCTCAGAACGTGTCGAGCGATCCGGGCAGCCCGTTCGTCGCCGCGGCACGTCTGATCGCCGAGGCGGGGTGGCGAGCGGAGGTGCACTCCCTCAGCAGCACGGACTTTCAGACTGAGATCCAGGCATGGGAGTTCGTCAACGACAACCACGCCGACATCACAGACCTGCGATGGGTCATCGCCCACGTGCCCCTGATCACAGAGGACTATGTCGATCGGCTCAAAGCATTGGGAGGCGGGCTCTCGTTGACAGGTTGGCGGTATCTCGCTGGGTCGGGTCCGGCCGCCGGCCCTCCCTTCAGGATGATCGTCGACAATGGGATCAACGTAGGAATGAGTTCGGACGGGATGCAGATCGCTCCCATGAACCCGTGGCTGCACATGTACTACGCCACCACCGGGATCAACTCGTCTGGGAATCTCATCAACGATGGACAGCAGATCAGTCGTGAGGAGGTGCTTCGTCTCTACACCGCGGACAATGCCTGGTTCATCGGCGAGGACGACCTGGGCAGCGTCGAAGTCGGCAAGCACGCCGACCTGGTGGTCCTGAGCGACGACTACTTCGCCGTGTCAGACGACGAAATGAAGGACCTGCACTCGGTCCTCACCGTCGTGGGTGGTCGGGTAGTCCACGACGCAGGCGTCCTCTAGCAACAACGATCGGGGGAGCTGTTCAGCTCCCTCGATCTCATTCAGCCCATTGGCTGGGGAAGAAGAAGGCTCCTGCAGGCGGCGGTGCCGGCGCCTGGGCCTCGATCCATCTGACCCTGCTGTCGGTTTGGTTCGAGAAACCGTGCAGCGAGTTGACTCCTGCGAACACGGCGTCGCCGACACCTACCGGGATGCTCTGGTCCTCGAGATGAGCGACGGCTTCACCCTCGACGATGTAGTAGATCTCCTCGAAGGGGTGATAGTGCTGACCACCCAGGGTGACTGTTTGGCCGGTGGGGGCGAACTGCACCATGAACAGCGTGTGATGCACGGCACCCACGACCTCGTCGACCAGCATCCACAGGCCGACGTTCTTCGCCGTCCCGGAACGGAATCCCTTCATCTGCAGCGGACCAGGGTTGGGAAGGTGATCTTCGGAGAAGTGACCAACGAGACGCGACGCCGGATCTGACGCGTCGACCTGAGTGGGCACGACCGATGAGTCGAGTTCGGCGAGGTCGGCACTTCTGGGGACGATTCCGAAGTCGCGGGGTTGGGGGGAGCGAACCCGGAGAAGAGTCACCGGCTGGTCGGCCCTGTTCTCCCAGCGGTGCGCGACTGCCACGGGGACATATCCGAAGTCGTCCGGCCCGAGGTCGTGCAACTGCCCGGCGAGCTGGAGCATCGCCCGACCATTCAGCACATAGAACGACTCCTCGAAGGCATTGACCTCAGGATCACGCCGCTCTCCGGGCGACAGCGTCACCAGGGCCCCATCCAAGTGAACGGCTCCCTGGGCGACACCGACCAACTCGGTCACACCGGCATCGCCGACGACGGCCTCCTCCCCTCTGACCACAGCCCAGTCGACCATCAGAGATCCAGACCGTCGGTCACGGCGGCGTTCTCGGACTCCAGCTCCATTCCCGCCATAGCGGCCTGCTGGACGATCAGGGCGGCGAAGTCGTCGTCGCCGTGGCCGCCCCCGATGAGACCCTGGACCAGTTGGTGCGTTACCGCGACGGTCGGAAGAGTGACCTCGGACTCCCGCGCCGCAGCCAGTCCGAGCTCCAAGTCCTTCTTCAGGAGCCGCGTGGTGAATGTCGGGTCGAGGTCCAGGTTCACGAACGCTGGTGTCTTGTAACCGGAGAAGGTCGAGCCAAGCACGCTGCGGTTGAGGAAGTCGAGGAAGTCGGCACGCTTCACACCGAGTCTCTCGCAGAGGATGGTGACCTCGGCGAGAGCCTGCGTGACTACCGCCAAATAGAGGTTGTGTGCAATCTTGACGTTCCGTGACACCTCACCTTCCCCGACATAGGTCGCCGAACCGATGTGCTCGAGGAGACCGTCGACCCGGGCGAACGCCTCCTCGGAGCCGGACACGGCGAACATCATTCGCCCCGCGGTGACGACTCTCGGGTTGCCGGATACCGGCGCGGCGAGAAACTCTGCTCCCTTCGCCGCGGCCCGGGCTCGGAGACTTGCCGACTCCTCAACCGAGATGGTGGAGCACTCGACCATCACCCCGGGCCCCGACTCGCCACTCAACAGCCCTCCCTCACCGTTGATCACCGAGTCCAATGCCGCCCCGTGGGCCAGCATCGAGAACACGACGTCACACGTGACCAGGTCGGCGGCCCGATCGACCAGGGTCGCCCCCTGATCGACCACAGGCTGCGCTTTCTCCTTGGTGCGATTCCAGACCTCAACCGGGACACCGGCGGCAAGGAGGCGCTCACACATCGCCTGGCCCATACGGCCCATACCCAGCCAGCCGACAGAGATGTCACTCATCGTTTGACCCACCATCCAGGCTCGGATTGGGATCGATCTCGTTGTATCCCTTGGCGAAATCGTGACCGTTCCAGTAGCGCTGTCCCAAGACGAGAAGCTCCTCAGAGGGGAAACGAGTGAGAAGGACGGGGCCGTCCTCGGTGACCCAGACCTCCTCTTCGATCCGCGCTGCCGAGTAGCCGTCGGCCGCCGGCCAGTAGGTCTCGATGGCGAACATCATGCCCTCCTCGATCGTGACCGGGCTCTCGAACGAGTGGTAGCGGCTGATCAACGGTGTCTCCCACAGGCCTACCCCCACACCGTGGCAGTACTGCAGGCCAAATGCGGCCTCCTCGTTCTCGAACCCGAACTCGGTGGCCGACGGGAAATGCTGAGCGATCTGATCACTGGAGACTCCCGGTTTCACTTCGGTGAGCGCCAGATCGATGTAATACCTGGTGCGCTTGTAGGCGTCTATCTGAGCCTTCGAGGCTCCTCCCACGTTGAACGTGCGGTAGTAGCACGTGCGATACCCCATGAACGAGTGGATGATGTCGAAATAGAGCATGTCCCCCGGTCGAATGACCCGATCGGAGAAGACATGCGGGTGCGGGCTGCACCGCTCTCCCGAGATCGAGTTGATCGCGGTGACCTCTTCGGAGCCCATCTCGTAGAGGATCGCCGAGGCAAAGGCCACGACGTCGTTCTCCCGCATGCCGATCTTCATCCGACGTGCGATCTCGTCGTAGACGGTGTCCACCATCCCACATGCCTGGTCGAGCAGAGCGATCTCATCGACGGACTTGATGGCTCGAGCCTGCTGCATGATCTGTTGAGCGTTGACGACATGGAGACCCTCCGCCTCGAGGGCACGGAGCACGGGCATCTCCACGATGTCGACGCCGACAGGGTCGCCCGCCAACCCGGCCTCGCGCAGATCGTGCGCTATCCGCTTGGCGTTGGACTCTTCGATCCCTGCGTCGGGAGGTATTGCTCCCCTCCAGCTGGACACCGTCGCCTGCCAGTTCTCCTCCGGGAGCCAGGAGCTGTGCATCTTGTGCTGCTTGGCGGCCGAGCCTATGTCCCAGTGGATCGGATCACGGTCTCGCATCACGACTGCCGCTCGGAACAGCTTGTCTCGAGCCCAGTTCCCGATATGGCCTGCGGTGGCATAGCGGATGTTGTCCATGTCGAACAGGACCATCGAGCCAACGTCGGAGTCGGCCACAGCCTGGTCGATCCGCTTGCGTCTGTAGTCACGGAGTCGGGCGAAATCGACCCGTTCCTCCCAGTCGACTCCTGACAGAGCACCCGGGGATGCGATCTCGCTCGTCAGCTTCTGTGCTGCATATGGCATTTGGCTTCTCCTATCGATTCCGGTCAAACCGGCTCATGAACACCGGTTCGCTCTTCTGTCACCTCTGCGAACTCGGGTAGCGGCGCTGACGTGCCTGTCAGCTCCCAGACCGTCTCTGCGAGCGCTCGGGCGCTCAACCCAAATTCCTTGAATAGGTATGGCCTGCTACCCGCGGTGGCGAAGACGTCCTGGACTCCGATGCGACGCAACGGGACACCGAGACCGGCTTCGGCCATGACCTCTGCGACCGCGGAGCCCAAACCCCCGATGATCGAATGGTTCTCGGCAGTGACAACGCCCCTGGACCCGCGAGCCGCCTCCAGGATCGTCGCCGAATCGAGTGGCTTGATGACGGGCACGTAGACCAGACCGACATCGACCCCGGCATCGCCCGCCACTTGGGCCGCCTTGATCGCCGGGGCGAGCATCATCCCTGATGCGACGACGACCACTTCTCCGCCAGGTCTGATGACGGTCGCCTCGTCGAGGCTCAATGAGTAGCTGTCGTCGAAGATCACCGGTATCTCGCCCCGTTTCAGCCGGAGATAGACGGGCCCATCCAGGTCGACGATCTCCTCGACGACCGCTGACACCTCTCCGGAGTCGGCGACGTCGATCACCGTCATGTTCGGAAGCGACCTCATCAGGGACACGTCGTCGATGGCTTGGTGCGATGGGCCACCCGGGCTGGACAGACCGGGCATGAAGCCGACGAGACGGACCGGCAAGTTGGGATACGCAACCGACATCGCCACCTGGTCGTAGGGTCTACGTGTTGCGAACACCCCGAAGGTGTTCACGAACGGCTTCAGCCCCGAGCGGGCCAAACCCGCAGCCATGCCGATCAGGTTGGCTTCGGCCATGCCGGCGTTGAAGAAGCGCTCGGGGATCCTGTCTCGAAATAGATCCGTCTCGGTCTGACGCGTGAGGTCGGCGCCCAGGCAAACGACGTCGTCACGTTGGAGGGCCAACTCCACAAGGGCGGTTCCATACGGCTTGAGGACCGTCTCATACGGTGCGGGACGCAACATCACAACCGCCCTTCCAACTCGTCGGCAAGCGAGCTCTTCAAATCCGCATCGACCTTGATGAAATGAGCGTCGTCGAGACCCTCCAATGTGGAGAGCGCCGCAGTGGCAGTGGTGCGGGCCACGATCACCTTCGGCTCATCGGCAGCGTGGTCCAGGGCGTCGGTCAACTCTCCGAAATCGTGCCCATCGACCTCCACGGCGTGCCAACCGAAAGCAACCCACTTGTCCACCAGGGGCTCGATGGTCGTGACCGACGAAACCGGCCCGTCTACCTGCGAGTCGTTGCAGTCGAGGACCAACGTCAGATCGGTGAGACCCTGGTGGGCCGCAAACATCGCCGCCTCCCAGGTCTGTCCCTCCTCCATCTCACCGTCGCTTCCGAAGACCACCGTCCGGGCACCCTGAGCCCCCAGCCGGTTTGCCAGTGCGTACCCGATCCCGACCGACAGACCTTGCGCCAGGGAGCCACACGTGAAATCGACGACCGGGGTCCTCTCGGATCCGATCGTTTCCAGTGGGGAGCCGTCCCGGCCATAGGTCTCCAGAGCCTCCCGGTCGAGCTGGCCCAACTCGACGGCGACGGCGTACATGGCTGTCACATAATGAGATGGCGAGAGGACGAAGCGGTCGATGCCGGTCCTCAGGTAGCGCCCCATGATCGCTGTCAGGATCTCCGCGGAAGAGAAGACCTGACCCAGGTAGCCCAAGCCGAGCTCTCCCACCATCGCGACGGCGTTGAGTCGTGCTCTCGTCGGAACGTCGGACAAGTATGCGATACGG
>DASUUP010000489.1:0-13882 GCA_036373995.1 Acidimicrobiia bacterium | reverse complement strand
AGGACACGGCTGCTGCGAGACCCAACCCCATGGCTCGAACCTCGGCCATCGGCGGAAGTCATCACGGCTGCCATGGGGTCGTCCCGATTCGCCTCAGCGGGAATGGCGTTGTCCCTTTGTGGAATTTCGACGTGGCGGCGAGGTCACGACGGACACTGACCAGACCTGTCCCCATCTCGTCGTAGTCTCGAAAACGATGACCGCAGCAACGATCAAGATCGGCACCTGCTCCTGGACTGATCCCACCCTCACCTCAACCGAAGACTTCTACCCCGACACCAACATGACGGCCGAAGAGCGGCTCGGCTTCTACGCCGAGCACTTCCCGATCGTCGAGGTGGACTCCACCTACTACGCCCCACCGTCCGAGCGTGTCGCCGGGCTGTGGGTGGAGCGGACTCCGGACCACTTCACCTTCGACATCAAGGCGTTCCGGCTCCTCACCCAGCATCCCACTCCCCCGAAGTCGTTGTGGAAGGGACTCCGCGAGAAGCTTCCCGATGAGATGGCCGCAAAAAAGAACGTCTACATGCGAGACCTGCCCCGGGACCTCCAGTCAGAGGCTGCCCAGGCGTTCCGGGACGCCCTGATGCCACTCCACTCGGCAGGGAAACTGGGCGTGGTCCTGTTCCAGCTACCACCGTACGTCTACCCGACACGGGGCTCGTTCGGCTACCTGAAATGGGTCGCAGCCGAGCTCGAAGACTTCCAACTCGCCGTGGAGTTCCGCAATGGCCGCTGGCTCGACGACGAGAACATGACCGACACCCTCGACTTCCTGGAGAGACACTCACTGGCCTACGTGTGCGTGGACGAGCCCCAGGGTTTCAAGAGTTCCGTCCCCCCGGTCGTCGCGGTCACCGCCCCTGTGGCCGAGGTTCGCTTCCACGGCCGCAACGCCGAGAACTGGGAGAAGAAGGGCATATCTGCGGCGGAACGTTTCCGATACGACTACCCACGCGAGGAGCTGGAGGAGTGGGTGCCCAAGATCGAGACCATGGCAGAGGGTGCCGATTCGGTCCACGCCCTCATGAACAACTGCTACTCCGACTACGGGATTCGCTCCGCGAAGAGCCTGGGCGACCTCCTCGACATCTTCTAGCGCCGATTAGGCTTGCCCGCCTTCGACGATCGGAACAACTGTCGCATCGCTTCAAGAAACGTCACCCATCGACCCCCGGGCCGTGGAGCTTCTGGAGCCGGTCGCTGGCTCGAAGCATCCAGTTCACCTCCTGTATGTGGAGACCTGGGACGGTTTGTACGCCCCTGTAGGGCTTCGCTTGCCCGAGGGGCCCGGTCCGTTCCCGGCAGTCGTCATGGCATCGGGCAACGGCGGCGGCGGGATGGCGTGGATCAGAGACGCCGTCAGCAACCGGGGCTACACGATGGAAAGGCTCCTCGAAGCCGGTTATGCATGCGCTTGGATCCGGTATCGCAGCGAGGTGGAGCTGGGCTATAACAACGGGGGGCGCCTCGTCAGGGATCATCGGCAGGGCGGGGACATGTTCAATCGTGCGCCGCTCGAGTACGAGGACGAGATCGCGATCATCGAGTACCTGAAGACTCGGCCCGATGTCGACGAGGATCGTGTTGCCCACATCGGAAGCAGCCACGGCGGGGAGATGGCCCTGAAGATCACTTCCGAGTATCACGGGCTGGCAGCTGCCGTTGCCAATGAGCCCGCGGCACATGAATTCCTTGCCCTCACTCCGGACGAGACCGCTCCCATGAACGACGAAACCGGCCTTCGGAACATCGAGAACATGCAGATGACCGAGGTGGAGAAGGTGCGCTCACGAATTGATACCGCCCTGGCCCTCGAGCGGATCGCCGGGATCAGGACGCCCATACTCGTGATCGGACGAGAGACCGACCACCTGCAGGGCATCTTTCGCACCACCTACGAGCTACTGGAGCAAGCTGGCAAGGACGCGGAGTGGATCACCTTCGACCACCCTGTTCACGGCTTCGTCTTCCCCTTCCGCGGACAAGATGGTGACTACGAGGTCGATTCGATGCAGGATGACGCCATCGCCGCCATCATCGATTTCCTGGGTCGTCACCTCGGCGGTTGATCAACCCAAAGCGTCGAGCGCATCGGCGAGCTCAGAAACCATGGATGCGTCGTTGGGGCTGCCCATGGTGAAGATGACCACGTCGACACCGTTGCCGAGATGGCGCGCCGCCTGCTCCGCGACTTCGTCGACGTCATCCTCCTTGGAGTACCGCACGTGGACGGAGCAGTCGATCTCCGATGAGTCGCGTCCCACCTCGCGACAGTGATCCTCGAGCACCTCACGGAGCCGGCTCCACTCCTCGATGTCTACCAATAGTGCGTCCCACATCTGCGCCCAGCGGGCGACGGCACGCAGGGTCCGCTTCTCTCCCGTTCCTCCGATGACAATCGGAGGGTGGGGCCGCTGAGTCGCCTTCGGCTCGCTGAGTGCTCCCTTCAGCTCGTAGAACTCACCGGAGTAGTCCGTCTCCTCGTTGGTCAACAGGCTCACGATCACCTCGAGGCCTTCCTCGAACCGGTCGAATCTCTCGCGGAGAGAGCCCAGTTCTATGCCGTGGGCCTCGGCCTCCTCTTCGAACCATCCCGCACCCAGTCCCAGGTAGGACCGGCCGCCGGAGACGTGATCCAACGTGACCGCCATCTTGGTGGTGATCGAAGGGTGCCGGAAGTGCATCCCGTTGACCATCGACCCGATCCGAATCCGGGTTGTCTCCCGCGCCAGCGCCGACAGGGTCACCCAGCCGTCGAGTGAGGTCCCATGGGGGTCGCTACGCAGCGGGTAGAGGTGATCCCAGTTCCACGCCGACTCAAAGAGCTCGATGCCATCGGCTTCCCGCCAGATCTCCAACATGTTGTCCCATGCGGTCTGGTGGTTCGGTGTCTTGATCCCGTATCTGCCCATTCAATGCTCCTGGTCGGCGAACACTTTGCTCCGGTCGATACCGAAGTCTTCCAGCATGACCCAGGCGGCGTTGCGGCCAGGCCCTGCCGACACCGACGGTCCCGGGTAGGTGGTCGCGCCGGTCTGATAGAGGCCGGCGATGGGCATCCGGTGCTGTGCCCATCCATACACCGGCCGGAAGGCGCCCGATTGAGCCATGTCCTGGTCTCCACCGTGGCAGGAACCGTGCCAGTTGTGGGAGTTCATCCTCTCCAGGTCGAGCGGGCTCTTCACTGCGTTGGCCAGGATCGTCTCGTCGGTGAGATTCGGTGAGTAGCGGCGCAGGTGGTCCAAATGGGCCGCAGCCACCTCGTCCTTGATCTCGTCCCACCTCTGCGCTCCCGCCGCCAGCTCATAGGGATGGAAGCCGATCACCTTCAACGTGTGATTGCCGTCTGGCGCCCGGCTGGGATCGGCCACCGTGGGGCAGAGCACCAGGAGAGGTGGGTCGTCCAACGCCACCGACCCGGTGAGGAAGTCGTGCTCGATGCGGAGTATCCGCTCCACGGAGTGGGGCATCCCCGAGGCCAGGGGGCGGATCGCACCTTCCGGCGTGTCGAACTCCGGGGCCTCGGTGGTGGCGTAGTGGGCGGGACAGAGGGCGACCCCTGCCCGCCACTCTTCGACCCCGGTGACGAAGTCGCTGCCCCACCTTTCCTTCGGCGCCATGTCCAACAGGTGCTTGATGTGGATGGTGGACAACACCGCTTTCGAGGCGTGGTGCTCCTCCCCAGTCTCGTCGACGACTCCCACGCACCGGTCGTTCTCCACGATGAGGCGCTCTACGCGGCGGCCGGCGAGGATGCTTCCTCCGTTGGCCTCGATGACCCGGCTCAACGCCAGCGGCAAAGCCGCCGAACCACCCTTGGGAATGATCCAGGAACGGGTCTGGCGTCCGAACGCCAGCGAGTAGGCGAGGCGGCCGGTGCCGACACGCTGTGGAGGCTGAACGGTCATGAACGCCAACCAGAGCATGAAGGCGCGGCTGTTGGGATGGTCGAACTCCCTTCTGATGATGTCCCAGGCGCTGGAAGCGACGCGCTTTCTCCACATGTCACCCTCGGGGTGCTCGGACAAGCGCTGATCCAGACTAGGGCCGAAACCAAACGGGGTGTACCTGGAGTCGGAGAAGACTCCCTTCACCCGGTCGTACTCCTCCATCATTCGCCGGTAGGCGGCGCCGTCGGACTTGGAGAAGCGGTCGAACTCGGCGACGGTCTGCTCGATGTCCCGCCACATGGTCATCGACGTCCCGTCGGGGAAGGGAACGTGCACCACGGGGTCCGGTTGGATGTACTCGAGGCCGAAGTCGCCGAGGTTGAGCTCGTTGAAGCGGAGAGTGGGGCTGGCCTGGATGATGTTGTGGGCGGTGGAACAGCTGTCGTGGTGATATCCGGGAAGTGTGAGCTCCTCGGTGGCGGTGTTCCCTCCGATGGTCGATCTCGCCTCCAACACCAGACACCGGAGCCCCGCCTTGGCCAGGTAGGCCGCGGATACCAGGCTGTTGTGGCCGGCTCCCGCCACAACCACGTCGTACTGTTCTCCAGGCATCGTCATCGACTCCTCAGGCGCGCCGGTCTCTGCAAACGATTGCTACGACAATAACCGGTAGCCTCCGGGCCTGAATGGCTGAGGAAATGCACATCGAATGGGACGTGCCCATCGAGATGGACGACGGTCTGGTGTTGCGGGCCGACGTGTACCGACCGGACCGCGACGGTTCGTATCCGGTCATCCTCTCGTACGGCCCTTACGCCAAGGGCCTTTCTTTCCAGGAGGGCTATCCCGACCAGTGGCGGCTCATGACCACCCAGCACCCTGATGTGGAGGCCGCGTCGACCAACCGTTATCAGAACTGGGAAGTGGTCGACCCGGAGAAGTGGGTGCCGGACGGGTATGTCGTGGTCCGGGTCGACTCCCGGGGTTGCGGGCGCTCACCCGGCTACATCGACGTGTTCTCCCCTCGGGAGACCGATGACCTGGTGGCGTGTATCGAATGGGCCGGCATCCAACCGTGGAGCACGGGAAAGGTCGGGCTCAACGGGATCTCCTACTACGCGATCAACCAGTGGCACGCCGCCTCGAGACAGCCGGAGCATCTCGCCGCGATGTGCGTCTGGGAGGGGGCAGCCGACTTCTACCGCGACATGACACATCATGGCGGCATCCTCTCCACCTTCTGGGCCAACTGGTACGACATGCAGGTCAAGACGGTCCAGAACGGGTTGGGCAGCCGGGGACCGGCGAGCCGGGTGACCGGCGTCCCGGTCACCGGAGACCAGGATCTCGACGAGGGCCGGCTCCAGGCCAACCGAGCCGACCTCGGCGCCGACGTGCGCAACCATCCCCTCGACGACGACTTCCACCGTGACCGCTCCCCCGTCTGGTCAAACATAGAAGTGCCGTTGTTGTCTGCAGGCAACTGGGGAGGACAAGGACTGCATCTCCGAGGGAATGTGGAGGGTTTCGTCAGATCCGCAGGCTCACAAAAGTGGTTGGAGATCCACGGCCTGGAACACTGGACCCACTTCTACACCGACTACGGCGTCGACCTCCAAAAGCGGTTCTTCGCCCGGTTCCTCAAAGGGGAGAACAACGGCTGGGACACCGAGCCACCAGTCCTACTCCAGATTCGGCACATCGACCGTTTCGAGGAGCGCAAAGCCGAATCGTGGCCCCTGCCAGAGACCGAGTGGACGACCCTCTTTCTCGACGCCGGCGACGAGTCACTCGGCAGCAAAGAGCCGGAATCAAGTGCCGCACTCTCATATGACGCCACCGGACGCGGAGTGAGTTTCCTACTCGACCCCTTCGCAGCCGAGACCGAGCTGACGGGCCCGTCCGCCCTCAAGCTGTTCGTGTCGTCGGCCACCGAGGACGCCGACATCTTCGCCGTGGTGAGCGTGTTCGACGCTCAGGGCGACGAGGTGACCTTCCAGGGTGCGATCGATCCCCACACCCCGATCGCCCAGGGATGGTTGCGTGCCTCTCACCGCCGTCTCGATCCGGAGCTGAGTCTTCCGCACCGGCCATATCACACCCATGACAGACGGGAGCCGCTGGTCCCCGGGGAGATCTACGAGCTGGACGTCGAGATCTGGCCCACGTCGGTCGTCATCCCGGCCGGGTACCGCCTGGGTCTGAGTGTCCGGGGCAGCGACTACGAATACGAGGGGGATCTCGGGGAGGCGTCATTGACCACCTTCAAGAACCAGCTCACCGGATGCGGTCCCTTCCTGCACGACGATCCCGTCGATCGACCGATGGATGTATTCGGAAGCGAAGTGGTGATCCACACCGGTCCAAGCCATCCCTCGTCGCTGCTGATCCCGGTGATCGCGCGCCGGTAGTGGCTGTGCGGAATGCGCGGGCCTTGCGATTATCGGCCGAGCAGGCTTCCCGCAGTCAGTCCCAGTCGAGGAACGCGGGGAGCTTGCCCGCCCTGCGCAGGCTGCCCACGATTCCCTCAGGGAAGAAGAGGAGAGCGACGACCAGGATGGCGCCGGTGAAGACGATGTTGAGCGCGCTCTCTCCCATCTGACGGACCGCGAACTCGTTCACCCCGATGATGAGGATGGCCCCGAGCACAGGACCGGCCACCGTCCCCCGCCCGCCGATGATCGCCATCAAAACCATTCGGGCCGCCACGGCGATCGCGAAGAACGTCAACGGCCGCAGGTGGGTCAACGAGTAGCCGTAGATGGCGCCGGCCGTCCCGATGAAGATGGCGCTGAGGGCAAAGGCCCAGACCTTGTACCAGCGGGTATTGATCCCCGCCACCTCGGCCTTGGTCTCGTCCTGGCTGATCGCACGCAAGCCCAGCCCGAACTTGGAGTGGGCCACCCGGTATGAGAGATACACAGCTCCAATGGCCGACAGCGCCATGGCGTAATAGAAGGGGACCTTGAGCCACCTCACCGGGAACTCGAACAAGGGTAGGTCGAGTCCGCTGGATGCGCCGATGAACTCCCAGTTGTCGAACCACAGGAGGAATAGGAACAACATCGCAATGGTGGCGACGATGAAGGCGGGCCCACGAGTCCGCAGGGTGATGAGCCCCGCCAGGAAACCGACGAACATCGCGGCGAGTCCTGCCAGCGGGAGGAACCAGAAAGGCGAGATGCCCCAATGGGCGAGAGCGAGACCGGCTGAATACCCCCCAACGGCGAAGAAGACGCCGTGGCCCAGCGAGATATATCCGGCGAATCCTCCGAGGATGTTCCAGCTCGAGGACATGGAGATCCACATCAGGACCAGCATCCCGACCTGTATGACGTAGGTATAGGAATCGAAGATGGGGACGGCGATCGCTGGGAAGAGCAGGACCAAGGCCAGGGTGAGGCTGAGTGCGATCCATCGTGACCGAGATCCCGGTTTGCGTCCTGGCGACCCCTCGACCAATTGCTCGCGCTGCTCGACCACGGCCATGGCTACAACCTCACCTTGGCGCCGAAGAGCCCCTGAGGCCGGATCAAGAGGATGACGAACAAGGTCAGGTAGAAGGTGATCGGCGACCAAGTGGGACCGATCGTGAAAGTGACGATGGCGCTCGCCACCGCCAGTAA
Source organism: Acidimicrobiia bacterium (assembly GCA_036373995.1). Taxonomy (GTDB): domain Bacteria; phylum Actinomycetota; class Acidimicrobiia; order Spongiisociales; family ZC4RG35; genus JANQRA01. Next base: position 6,360 of record DASUUP010000489.1, on the reverse strand, counting down.
CAGAGCTCCGATCACAGCTCCCTTGATGCTGCCCATGCCGCCGAGCACGATCAACGCCAGCAGCAAGGCGATCCACTGCCAGTGTCGTGCCGGGAAGAAGGGGAACATGAAGCTGAGCAATGACCCGGCGGCACCGGCCAGGGCCATGCCGATTCCGAAGGCAAGCGCCGAAACCCTCCTCACGTTCACTCCGACGATCTGTGCCGCGGCTCGATTCTGCATGGTGGCCCGAATGGCAGTGCCGGTCTTGGTGTAGCGGAGCACCAGCCAGAGCCCGATGAGGAGAGCGAAGCTGATCAGCGAGGCATAGACCTGACTGGTGGGAAGGAAGATCTCCCCGACGTTCATCGACGTGGTGGCGTACTCCGGACGGACCGAGCGGAAAATACCGGTGAAGGTGAAGGTCAGCATGCCCTCGACGATCAGAGCCAGACCGAAGGTGAGGAGCACGGTCATCTCCACGTAGCGGGGGCTGTCCTCCAAGCGCGGGAAGAGAAGCAGATACAGGACCACACCCATGACGAACATCAAAGGCAGCGTGACAAAGAGGGAGACCATCGGGTCGAGTGCCAGGTTCTCGAAGAGAACGTATGTGATATAGGAGGCCACCAGGATGAAGGCGGCGTGAGCGAGGTTGACCACCCGCATGACGCCGAAGAGCAGGGTGAGCCCGGACGCCATCATTGCGTAGACCCCACCGAGAAGCAGCCCGAGCACGACGACCTGCACCCACTGCATGGGGTCAGCTCCTCCCCTCGGCCAGCTTGCCCAGGTACAGCTCCCTGATCCGGGGGTCGGCGAGTATGCCGTCCGCGGGGCCCTCGAACTCGAGGGAGCCAAGGTCCAGTACGAATCCCCAGTCGACACTGTCCAGGCCCTTGACAGCATTCTGCTCCACCAACACGACGGTGATCCCCAGATCGGAGAAGCCGCCGATCGTCTCGAAGATCTGGTCGGCGATCATTGGAGCCAGGCCCAGGCTGGGCTCGTCGATCATGACCACCTTGGGCTCGACCATCAGCGCCCTGCCCAGGGTGACCATCTGTTGCTCACCCCCGGAGAGGGTGCCCGCGTGCTGCCCTTTCCTCGCCGCCAGAGCCGGGAAGGTCTCGTAGACCGTCTCCATCCTCTGTTTGAGCACCGAACGGTCTTTGACCAGATAGCCGCCCATGGCCAGGTTCTCGCGCACCGTCATCGTGGGGAACAAGCTGGCGTCCTGAGGGACGAAGCAGACCCCGGCCGCAAGCATCTGGTCGGGTCTCGAGCCGTTCATGCGCACGCCACCGAGACGCACCTCCCCGGCGCGTGGCTTCAAGAAGCCGCAGATGGTTCGCAATAGGGTCGACTTCCCGGCCCCGTTGGGCCCGACTATGCAGTAGGACTTCCCTTCCTCGATGGTCACGGTGACCCCGGTGAGGATGTCGGGACCGGGCCCATAGCCGGCCACGACGCTGTCGATCTCGAGGAGCGGCATGCCTACACCCGGCCCAGGTAGGCATCGAGCACTGTGTCGTCGTCCCGGATCATCTCGGGTGTGCCCCTGGTGAGGACTTCACCATGGGCCATCACGACGATCGAACTGCACAGCGACATCACAACGTCCATGTTGTGCTCCACGACGAGGAAAGTCATACCGGAGGAATTCAACTCGCGGATGTGGTCCATGAGTCGCTCCAGCAGGGCAGGATTGACCCCGCCAGCCGGCTCATCGAGCATGATCAGCCTGGGATCGGGCATGAGCACCGAAGCGAACTCGAGCAGTTTCTTCTGACCATACGAGAGCGACTCGGCTGGAGCAGAGGCGAGGTGGTCGATGCCCACGAAGCGAAGCAGATCCATGGCCCGGTGCTCCTCCCTCTGCAGGATCCGGGATCCGAGCAAGGCGCGCCAGCCTCCGGTCGGCGAGCCGACCACCATATTCTCGAGAACGGTCAGATCACCCAGGGTCCGGGTGATCTGAAAGGTTCGACTCACCCCACGACGGGTGACGCGATGTGGCATCCAATCGGTGACGTTGGTCCCGTCGAACCAGGCGCTGCCGGCATCCGGGGTCACGATCCCGCTGATGATGTCGAACGCCGTTGTCTTGCCGGCGCCGTTGGGACCAATGAGCCCGGTGATGGAGCCTTCGGTCACCGTGAACGAGCACCGATCGACCGCCTGGACTCCTCCGTAGGCCTTGCTGATCTCACGGACTTCCAACAAGTCGGCTACGAGCTTCTCCTAACGCCTCTATCGCGAGGGGGCCGACGAGTCGCCGACCCCCTCAACTGGTTCGGTTCGTCTACCACTCGGGCTTGGGAAAGATCATGTCGACCGTCTCGAGGCCTTCGCCGACCGGGAACACGAACTGCAGGTCCCCGCCCTGCCACTGGTTGAGGATGTAGTCGCGCCCGATAGGCAGCCCGCGGTCATCCCAGTGGAAGTCGCCAAGCACCGTGCGGACCGGGTCGTCCTCGGTGCGATCACTCAGCCACTGGGAGAGGGCGGCATTGTCGGTCGTCCCCGCTCCGATGATCGCCTGCTCCATGCCCTGGCAAACGGCGAAGGGGATTGCCTCGTCCTCATCGGGGGCCCGGTCGAAGGCCGCCTCGAAGTCGGCTTGGAAGTCCTGATTGGAGTACTCCTCACCGGCCAGAGTCCCCACGAATTCGGCCGTCGGGTGCCAGACCGTGTGCATGGTGATGCCGTCCTCGGCGCCACCGAGCTCGTCACGGAACTCGCCCTGTGCGCCCTGGGACATCCACACGAAGGAAGGCTGATGGCCGACCTGCTGCAGCGCCTGGACGAGCGAGATCGCCTCGTCCACTGACGCGGTGGCTGCCCACACCGACTCCGCACCGCTGGCGGCGATCGAGTTGGCGAACGTGGTCCAGTCGGTGAAGCCGACAGGCCACTGCTCGTCGAAGACAACTTCGATACCGGCGTCGGCGAGGAACCCGGGAGCCAGGTCGGCCAGAACCTCACCGGTTGCCGGGTCGTTCACCGTGCCGCCGGCCAGTCCGTTGCGGCCGGCAGCGGCGAAGGGGTCGTCGGCATAGACGACGGCCGCCGTCTCCGGGAAGTCCTCTTCAGAGATCAGGCCCTGATCCCGGTAGTGGAGGAGAGCGTTGACCGGCGCAGAGCCCACACCCTCGGCAGGCTGGGCCTGGAAGTAGAACATGTTCTCGAATCCGCGCTCCCAGATCCGCTGAGCGCCACCGGACGGCACCGGATAGACCATCCCGTTCTGCTCGGCGATGGACGAGGTCGGGCCGGTGAGAAGGCTGGAGAACGTACCGAAGAGGATGTCTGCCTCGGCAACCAACCGCTCATACTGGGTGACGGCGATTTCCTGATCGGATTGGTTGTCCTCGAATTCGAGAACCACCTCGCGACCCAGAATGCCACCGCGCTCGTTGATGAGATCGACACAGAGCTGGTAGCCGGCGAGATGCTTCTCGGCCGGAATGGAGAACTCTCCTGTGAGTGGCAGCGAGGTAGCCGCTACTATCGGCTCACCGCCACCCGCCGCGGTTGTGCCCGGCTCTTCCCCGGCGGTGGTATCGGTCCCTCCATCGGCAGCAGTGGTGTCGGTTCCCCCATCCGCGGTCGTGTCCGTACCCACATCCCCGCCGCACGCCGCTAGCAACAGCGCCAGCACACTCAGGATGGCGGACAGTTTCTTCCACGACTTCATACTGTTCCTCCTCTTATCGCATCCGCAAGCAGATTTCGATCCGCTGTGTGCAATCGATTGTATGGCCGTCACTCCACGGTGAGCCAACATGCGTTGCGGCTCGCCTTGCCGAGCGAGGCTATCGTCTCCGTCAATCGTTTGCAGCCAGAAGGGGATCAAATTTGAGCGACACAAACCGCTTTGGCGTGTTCCTTCCCTCCTTCATCTGGAGTGATGACGGTCCGGAGCGGGCCCGTGGCATCGTGGATTTCTCGAGACACGCCGAGGAGCTCGGCCTCGGCTCGATATTCATCACGGACCACCTCCTCACTGCGCGACGCCTTTACTCGGTCTCCTTCCTGGAACCCCTCACCACCCTCGCGCTCGTCGCCGGTGTGACCGAGCAGATCATGCTGGGCACCTCGGTGATGGTGGTTCCGATTCGAGAGCCGGTGCTGTTCGCCAAGCAGGTCGCCAATCTCCACTTCCTCTCCCAGGGTCGGTTCATATTCGGAGCCGGCATTGGCTGGTACCCGAAGGAGTACGAGGCGGTGGGGATATCGAAGTCAGAGCGCGGGGCGCGCACTGACGAGATCCTCGACATCATGATCCCGCTCCTCGAGGGCAAGTCCGTGACATACGACGGGCGCTTTTACTCGGTTGAGGATGTGGAGATAGAGCCAAGAACGGAGACGAGGCCCGAGTTGTGGATCGGTGGAGGTTCCCAACTGGCCGACCCGGCATCTCCCGAAGCACCCCGGTTCGCCACTGCCGTGAAGCGTCGGATCCTCCGCTCGGAAGGTTGGATCCCGCGGCCGACGTGTCCGCCCGACGACATCCGCCGCGACTGGGAGGAGCTCCAGGACTACTTCGCCGAGAATGGCCGGGACTCGAGCACTCTCACGGTCGCCCATGAGAATTTCATGCACTTCGTGCCCACTCAAGACCGGAAGCGGGCGCTTCAGGAACAGCACGAGGCATTCCTCAGAGTCATGAGCGACGAGCGTGGGCCGGCTTACCTCGAACAGGTCTATCTCTTCGGGACACCGGAGGACATCGTCGAGTCGCTCCAAGCTCGCGTCGACGCCGGTGTGCGGAGCTTCATGATTCACACCCTGACCCCGGATCCGGCTCAGCTGGAACAGTGGGTGGAGCACATAATCCCGCACGTGCGCTTCCCCGACGAGGGAAGCGAATAACCGGAGTGGGGGACGTGATGCTGTCGCTGCCGACCGGCGACGGCGAGCTAGTCACCTGGCGGCCATCGGGCACACCACCGATCGAGCCCGATACCGGAGGGTTCAAGTCTCGGGTCGCATACGCAGCCACCCATGTCGTCCCGGCCCCGTTTCGGGAACAAGACCCAGGAGAGCCTCCCAATATCGACTGGGACGCCACCCTCTCCATCCGTCGTCATCTCTGGGACTTGGGTCTCGGTGTGGCCGAGGCGATGGACACCGCACAGCGCGGCTCCGGGGTCGCCTGGGACACCGCCCGGGATCTGATTCGGCGCACTTCCCATGAAGCGGCGGGCCCGGCCGTGTATGGGGCAGCCACCGATCAACTCGCCCCGGGAGGCGAGTATTCCTTGGCGGAGATCACCGAGGCATATCGCGAACAGGTGCAGTACATCGAGGAGCTCGGTGGTCAGGCCATCGTCATGGCGTCACGCCATCTCGCCTCGGCTGCCCGCTCCTCAGAGGAATACGCCGGGGTGTATCACGACGTGATCTCGTCGTCGGCGCGGCCACTGCTCATCCACTGGCTGGGCGAGGCGTTCGACCCCTCACTGGCCGGTTACTGGGGTGCGAAAGATCCGTGGACCGCAGCCGAGACGGTTCTCCAAATGGTCACCTCCCATCCAGGCAAGATCTCGGGAGTCAAGCTCTCCGTTCTCGACGCCGACCTCGAGGTCGATCTCCGCCGCAAGCTGCCCGAAGGCGTCGCGCTCTTCACAGGAGACGATCTCAACTACGTCGATCTCATTCAGGGAGACGCGAACGGTCACTCCGACGCACTGCTCGGGGTGCTGGGCCCCATCGCGCCGGCAGCAACCGTTGCCTTCCAGGCCCTGGATAGAGGTGACGACGCCGGATATCGCTCGGCGCTCGAGCCTACCCTGCCCCTGGCACGGCACATTTTCTCGGAGCCGACCTACCACTACAAGACCGGCATCGCCTTCCTCGCCTATCTGAATGGTCTGCAGAGCCACTTCCGGATGGTGGGTGGAGCGGAAAGCACCCGCTCCCTCCCCCACTTGGCCCGGATCCTGGTGCTGGCCGACAAAGCCGGTCTCATCCGCGATCCGGAACGGGCGATGCGGCGGATGAAACCGCTGCTCGAGGTGGGTGGGATCAGGACCTGACCGCCCCCGGTGACCGTGCTGTCACGGGACTAGGGTCGGCATAGCAATCGATTGCGGATCGGGACGGACCCTGGTCCGCTCGCCGGGAGGACCGATGTCAACCGAGATCATCTCAGAGGCGCAGTCGGCAGAGCCACTGCTTCGGAGGAAAACGCTGACCGCGGTCAGCCCGGGAACGATGCGGACAGACATCGACTGTGGGGAATTCGGGAGCCTGGTCACCGACGAGCCGGTCGCCCATGGTGGCACCGGTGGTGGTCCGTCACCGCTACAGACGGTCCTGGGGGCATTGTGTGGATGTGAGTCGGTGACCTTCAACCGGACGGCGAAAGAGATG
>DASUUP010000488.1:0-2818 GCA_036373995.1 Acidimicrobiia bacterium | reverse complement strand
TTCCGGGGCCTCGAAGGCGGGAAACACCTGCCTGGCGCGGTCGCGGTACAGGGCGATCGCCGCCTCGGGAGACAGTGAGTCGAGTGTGAGAACCATCTCGCCCGAGACGTTGAGCGGTTCGCGAGCAGTCACGAGAACCCGTTCCTCGGTCCGGGCGAGTAGCACAGACGCCAGGTCGGCAGCAGCCTCGACCACGTGTTCTGCGTTGTCCAAGAGGAGGAGCGTCGGCGTTCGCGAGATCCGCGCCACGACCGCTTCGAGAGGGTCGCCGCGCGCCTCGCCGCCGACCGCGGTCAGGACGGTCGGGCTCACCTCGCTACCCGAGCGCAAGCTCGCCAGCCGAGCTACTGACAGGGGGAGCACGTGCCAATCCCGTAATGCTTCGATGGCCAGTCTTGACTTTCCCATCCCGCCAGGACCGGTGACGGTGACAAGGCGGTGTTTCTCGAGGAGGCTGTACAGGTCGCGCAGTTCTCGTTCCCGACCGACGAACGACGTCTCGACATGGGGGAGTGGGGTCGGTGCCGGAGGTCGCGGGCTGTCGAACACCTCGTCCTGTGCTCTGGCGAAATCCGGCCCCGGTTCGAGACCGATGTCGGCGAGTGACTCCCTGTATCGGTCCAGCTTTCGGACCGCCTCCGCCTGCCGACCGGATCGGGAGAGCACGCGGGCGAGAGCCAGCCACGCGGACTCGCGCAGCCGTTCCACCGACGTGATCCTCTCCAACACGGCGAGCGCCTCGGCGCCACGTCCCGAGTCTGCCAACAGGTGGGCCCGTTCCTCCTCGAGCGTCAGACGTGTCTCGTCGAGCCTGCGGACGGCGAAGTCGACGTTGTCGAACCCCTCGAACGCCGGGCCCGCCCAGAGGTCCAGTGCCTGGTCGATGGCATCCAGCCGGGCCGCCGGGTCCTCGGGGAGGTTCTTGGAGAGCTCGAGGAACTCGAAGCCGTCCACCTGCAAGCCATCGGACCCCAGTCGATATCCCGGCGCCCTGGTCTCGATCACGTGTGATCCGAGCGTGCTTCGCAGACGAGAGACGTACGACTGGATCGACTGCGGCCCGGAGGGCGGTGGGTCCTCACCCCACAGATCTTCGAGCAAGGTCGTGACCGAGACGGTCTCACCTGGTCGAGCCACGAGAGCAGCGAGGAGACGTCGTTGGGTCGGCCCCCCGAGGTCGACGCGCTCACCATCGCGAAATCCCTGGATAGGACCGAGAACCCTGATTTCGATCACCCGGGAATCCTAAGAGCCACAACCGGGTGTCAAGCGGGCTGCAAGGCTCGTTTCGTACCTTGCCGGAGTCGTAATTGACTCAGGAGGAAACGTGACGACAACCATGGAACCAACGAACACGGAGACCACGGATGCGTTTGCCGAGCGGATCTTCGAGTCGGTGCTCGGTCTCATCGACAGCTGGTCGATCTACGTAGGTGACAAGTTGGGTCTCTACGACGCATTGGCCGACGAGCCCCTCACTCGTGACGAGCTCGCCAGTCAGACCGGATCCCATTGGCGCTACATCGGTGAGTGGCTGGAACAACAGGTGACGACCGGGATCCTCTCGGTCGATGACGTGTCCGCCCGGCCCGCCGACCGTGTCTACTCACTGCCCGATGGCCACCGCGAGGTGCTGGTCGACCGGGATTCCCTGAGCTATCTGACCCCATTTGTCCGTCTGGTGACGGCTGGAGGGTTGCAACTGCCCGCCATCCTCGACGCCTACCGAGATGGTGGCGGGGTCCCCTGGGAGAGATACGGCGTGGACATGCGGACCGGCCAGGCCGACATGAACCGGCCATGGTTCGTCAATGCCCTGGCCACCGACTGGTTCCCCAACGCACCCGAGATTCACCAGAGACTCTCCCAGCCCGATGCCCGGGTCGCCGATATCGGGTGTGGCGAGGGATGGTCGGCTATCGCCATGGCCCGGGCGTACCCCGAGCTGACCGTTGACGGCTACGACATCGACGAGGCCTCGGTGCTGGCTGCACGGGAGCACGCTGCTGCCGCCAAGCTGTCAGATCGGGTCCGGTTCCACCATGTCAGCGGCGCCGTCATCGACCGGGGAAGCTCGTTCGACGTGGTGACCCTGTTCGAGTGTGTCCATGACATGGCCGACCCGGTCGGTGTCCTCGAGTCAGTCCGCGGGTTGGTCAAACCGGATGGCCACGTCGTCGTGATGGACGAGGCCGTCGGCGATGCGTTTGGTGACCGCACCGACGAGGTGGAGCGGCTGATGTACGGGTTCTCCCTCTTCGTCTGCCTCCCCGATGGCATGTCGCACGAGGGCAGCGTCGGCACCGGCACCGTCATGCGCCCGTCGAAGCTGAAGGAGTACGCCCAGGCCGCCGGCTTCTCCGACATCTCGGTCCTCCCCATCGAAAACGACCTCTGGCGCTTCTACGAGCTCAACCTGTAGGGGAGCGAACCCTGGGTTCCACGCGTCGCTCAGCGACGCTGAGCGCCCTCGGTTCAGCTCGCGCCTCGCCGGTCACGCAACAGCGTCGCGACTGTCTCGACAACCTCTGGCGGGTTCTTCGTCACTTCATCCCACGTGAACCTCCGCAGCACCCAACTGTGGGCGGCGGCCTCTCGGTCTCGCCTTCGGTCTACCGCCATAGCACTTCGCTGTTCATGCCACGCCCTGGAGTCCCACTCGATTGCGACTCGCGCCTCCGGGTAGGCGTCGTCGAACCGGTTCGACGGTCGCCATGGGATTGAAAACTGGGGGATCGGAGCTGGCAATCCACCAGATGCCAGAACGGCACGCCCCTTCCGCTCCAAGACTGTGGCCCGTTGGTCGCCCCCCGCCCTC
>DASUUP010000487.1:0-8709 GCA_036373995.1 Acidimicrobiia bacterium | reverse complement strand
CCACCTGCAAGTAGCCGCTGGTACTCACCTCTTCCCCGTCGAGGAGACGACGGATCACGTCCACGGCCTCGAGGAGCCGGGTGTCGCGCTCCGCCTTAGGGGGCCAACGCGTACCGGTTACGTGCTCGTTGATGGCCTCGCCCGACCCGAGGGCCGCCCAGAACCGACCTGGATACATCTCGGCGAGGGTGGCTATCGCTTGCGCCGACACTGCCGGGTGATATCGCTGGACCGGGGCGGTAACCACACCGAACGACAAGGAAGTCGCCTCGAGAGCGGATCCGAGCCACGACCAGGCGTGACCAGAGTGACCTTGGCGCTTGCTCCATGGCGAGAAGTGATCGGAGCACATGGCGGCCCCGAAGCCTGCCCTCTCCGCGTCTCGCACGGCATCGATGAGCGCTCCGGGGGCGATCTGCTCATGTGACGCGTGATAGCCGATCAGCGGCATGATCCACTCACTACCGACTCAAAGAGATCGGGATCCACCCCGTGTGCCCGGCAACCCACATGTGATGAGGGCCGGACCATGGCAGGGGCGTCGACGACAAGGTCAGGCAAACCATTGCTCGGATCCGATGCGGACCCAGCGATAGCCGTAAGCCGAGACTTTGAAGGCCCTCACCGCAGGGTCGTAGGAGGTATCACTCCAAACGTCTATGAACTCCTCGTCTCCCACCAGCCCTCCGATGTCGACTTCGACCTGGTGGTCTGAGAAGTTGTGGAATGTCAGCAGCCTGTGGCCCGCCCACTCGAAGCTGAGCGCCAGAATCTCCGGTGAGCCGACGTCGATCAGTGCATAGTCCCCCAAACCAATCTCAGGGAGCCGGTGGCGCCGGCTGATCAGACGCCTCATCCAACTCAGCGTCGAATCGGGGTCGTCGGCCTGTGCGCTCACATTCACCTTCTCCGGCGAATATCGACCCTTTGTCACCGGCCGTCTCAGCATCTCGGGAGGAGCCGAAGAGAACCCGCCGTTGGGTCCTGGCGACCACTGCATCGGCGACCTGACCGAGTACCGGTCGGGAATCTCGAGGTTCTCGCCCATGCCGATTTCCTCGCCGTAGAAGAGCACCGGTATCCCCGGCAGAGAGAAGAGGACGCTGTAGGCGAGCCGGAGCCGGTCCCGATCAGCTTCCAGCATGGGAGGGAGACGTCGCCTGATCCCGCGGTCGTAAAGACGCATTCCGGGGTCCGGCCCGAAAGCTTCGAACACCTCCTGTCGCTCCGCCTCTGTCAGTTGGTCAAGTGTGAGCTCGTCGTGATTCGTTATGAAGTTGGCCCACTGACAGTTCTCCGGAATCTGGGGCATGTTGGCAATTGCCTTGCGGAGCGGATCAGCGTCCCCCCTGACCAGCGCCAGGTGGAGGTACTGATTGACATGGAAATTGAACATCATCTGCAGTTCGTGTCCGTCGCCAAAGAACTCCAGAGCGTCGACCGGCGGGAGGTTCACCTCCCCCAGCAGGATGCCGTCGCCCTGCAGTCGGCCGAGCGCACCGACCAGATCTCTCAATAGCCCGTGGGGTGTGATCTCGAGCTGAGCTTCGATGCCTCCCAACTCGATGAGGAAAGGAACTGCGTCGACCCGGAACCCGGACAACCCGAGCTCGACCCAGAACGACAGGACTTCTTTGATCTCTTGCCTGACGTCTGGGTTGTTCGGGTTGAGATCGGGTTGATGGCTGTAGAAGTGGTGGAGGTAGTAGAGGTGGGCTTTCCGGTCGTAGGTCCAGTTCTCCGTCTGTTCTCCTGGGAACACCAGTGACGTCTTCCACTCGTCTGGTCTCGAGTCCTGCCAGACGTAGTAGTCGTGGTATGGCGACTCGGGCCCGTTCCGGGCGTCCTGGAACCAGGCGTGATCCCGAGATGTGTGGTTGATGACGAGATCTGCGATCACTCTGATGCCTTGCTGTCGTGCCGCACGCACGAACGAGGAGAAGTCGCCCAGATCGCCCAATCTCGGGTCCACTCCGTAGTAGTCCAAGATGTCGTAGCCATCGTCGCGATGTGCCGAGGGGTAGAACGGCATCAGCCACAGGCAATCGATTCCCAACTCCGCCAGATAGCCGAGGCGATTGAGCAATCCCCCGAAGTCACCGACGCCGTCACCATTGGTATCGAGGTAGGTCTCAACATCGAGGCAGTAGATGACGGTGTTCTTCCACCATCGCTCATAGCGGCTCCGTTGGGCCGAGCGGATCTGGGGCGTGGTGTTCTTCGAGGGCACACTTCCCTATACCCAATGGAGCAAAGCAGACACATCGATGGAGAGCAGGTCGTTCGAACGGCCAGTCGAATGGCCGCAGCCAGCGACTCCCCACGGCCACCTGGCCGAAGCACCGACGAGCACACCGCCGCCCTCGTAAGCCAAACGGGTCCGCCGTCGCGCAAGCAGTACGCCAGTGGAGTCGCAGTCATTTGCGAGCACGCCGCTCGAGCCAGCGAACGTGCGACCGCCGAATGTCAGCACGAGGAATTGGCGCATACATCCGTGGTTGAACAGATCGCGGCCGTTGCGGACGGGATCTCCGATTGTGCACAGAGGCCGAAGACGAGGCCGGCGAGTTTGCTCGCCTGGATTAGTGGATAAGCCCCTTCCCGACAGGGAGACGGTGGTGAATACAGAGCGGCAAAGCTTCGAAGAAACGGACGAGCACGGAAGGCGACTGCGAGTCGGCGATTGCTACGAGATCGTCCAAGGACCTGCGTCTTCTCCTGAAAGGACGACGACGGGGACACTCGTCGACATCGACCTGGAAGCCAAGGTCTACACCTTCGACCTCGACGACGGCAGCCGCGTATCGATTGCAGACGACCAGATCGACGGCATCAGACAGGTAGAAGCAGGCTGCTGACATCCGGGCCGAGGGCGTCGGCGTCAAGGGCTCTGAGGCCTGTAGGCCGCGTCTAGCCTGTCTCGGTGATCACCGCTCCGGTGCAGCGCAGGACAGTCCTCACGCTGATGCTGTCGAGTGCGCTCGGCTATTTCGGGTTCTTGTCCGTCGCGGCAGTGGTAGGGCTCCTCGCTGCCGAAATGCTGGGAAGCGACTCGCTGGCGGGGCTCCCGGCCGCCGTAGAGACCGTGGGCACCGCTATTGCGGCCACCCCACTCGCTCTCAGATCGAGACGACTGGGTCGCAGACCGGCTCTAGTTCTCGGCTACTCGGTGGGGGTGGCGGGTGCAGTCGTGTCAATGATCGCAGGTCAGCAGGGGTTCTTCTGGTTGCTGATCGTCGGAATGCTCGCATTCGGGGTCTCACAGACTGCGAACCTGCAGAGTCGATTCGCTGCCGCCGACCTGGCCGGCGAAAGCGAGACGGCCCGATCGATCTCCCTCGTCGTATGGGTTGGGACGATCGGAGCAATCCTCGGACCCGCCGCGGCGCTCTGGGCAAACCGGGTCGGGCTGAGAAGCGGCCTCAACAATTGGGTGGGCCCGTTCGCATTGGGGATCGTCGGCGTGGCCTTGGCGGCCTCGGTCGTGCAGGCCTGGCTGCGCCCGGATCCGCTGGTGGTTGCAGGTGGCGTCGATGGGAAAGCCGCTCCCCGGAACCCACTGAAAGACGCGGTTCGGTCGGCCAAAGCCATCTGGCCAAACCAAAGAGCCCGCCTGGCCATCATCGCCATGGCAGTCAGCCATATGGCCATGGTCGCCGTGATGGTTATGACCCCTCTCCACATGCGTGACCACGGACATGCCGACATGTCGACGCTCGTCGTCTCGGTTCACGTGCTCGGCATGTTCGGCCTGGCCCCTCTCATCGGAGGCTGGGCGGACCGCTACGGCCGAATACACACGGTCGCGTTCGGCGCGGTGATCCTCGCTGCGGGAACGATCGCAGCCGTGGTCGCCGGGTACGTCCCTGTCCTGATGTTCGCCGGTCTCTTCCTACTTGGGCTCGGGTGGAGTTTTGCCCTCATCGCAGGGTCGGCACTGCTCAGCGAGAGCCTCCCCATCGAGGAGCGGGTCCCTGCCCAGGGTCTGTCCGATCTGGCCATGAACGTCCTCGGTGCTGTCGCCGCCGGTGCATCCGGCCTCGTCAAGGATCTGGCCGGCTATCACTGGTTGGCGAACTTCGCCACGGCCAGTGCCGTCCTCATCGTCGTCGCCGCTCTCGGAATCGCCCGCCGCCGCCAAGCGCTGGTGATCGACTGATCGGACAGAGCGAACGATCATCCACCGCCAGCAGGTAGAACCTCGCCGAGGAATGCCACCAACTCACCGATCATCTCTGCTCCGGCAAACAGTGGGTAGTCGTTGTGGTCGGCGCCGTCGATGATCACCAGATGCTTCGACCCGGGCGCAGCCTGATACAGCTCAGTGCTCTGCTCTACTGGAACGATGGTGTCGGACGATCCGGCGATGACCAGCAGCGGACTGCCCATCCCCCGGATCATCTGCTGGCTCGGATACCGATCCCACAACAGGAGAGAGGTGGGCAGGTACGGGTAGTGAACCGAAGCGATGTCGGGTAGCGATGTGAACGGCGACCGAAGCACCAAGGCTGCTGGTTCCCGATGTTGGGCGAGACCGAGGGCGACGGCGCCTCCCAGAGACTCCCCGAAGTAGACGAGCCGGTCCGGGTCGAAATCGGGACGGCTGCTCACATAGTGGAGTGCAGCCCTGGCATCGAGCGCCAACCCGTCCTCGGATGGGCTCCCCGGGTTTCCCCCATAGCCCCGATAGTCGACGAGCAAAACCGCATATCCGGCGTGGCTCAGGGCGGCAGCCAACGGAGCCCGGTGGGACCGGTTGCCGGCGTTCCCGTTGAACACGACGACGGTTCCTGCGTTCATCGAACCTGCCGCCGGCACCCACCATGCGCCGAGTGTCAGTCCGTCCTCCGTTGCGTACGTCACCTCTTCGATTCCGGGTTGGATCGTCTCGGGGTCAGGTACTGCCTGGATGGGGAAGTAGATGAGGCGACGCTGGGCGATCCAGATGACGGCGACGGCGACGAGTAGGCCGGCGACCAGCACCGTTATCCATCTCGGCAGGGTCTCGATCATCCGGGGCCGTCGTGCCATGGCAGCATCAGCGTTCGCTCGGGTCGAGTTTTCGGACCGAAGCCACGATCCGACGCAGTTCGGGATGGTGCGACCCCTCCCAGTAGACCTTGCCGCAGATCGTGCACCTGACGAAATCATCCACATTGCGGCGGGTTCGACGAGGCACGTCGTCGGTCACCTCCTCTTTGGGTACCGGCACCAACGCTCCGTTGCACGTCATGCATCTGGTGAAGGGTGTGAGCTGTCCCTCGAGATGAAACCGGCGGACGACCTCCTTGACCTGCTCGCGCGGGTATGTGGCCCGGACGTAATAGCCATGGGTGAGGGCACCGTGCTTGAGCAGCTCGACATCCCGTGTCAGGAGTATTCGCCTATCTCCCGTCGAGATCCGCACCAGCTCGGGGTCGTCCCAATGATTCTCATAAGTCGTGTCCAACCCCAGGAGCCGGAGATATCGCGCCAGGCGACCCAGGTGGTTGTCGGCGACGAATCGCACCGTTCGAAGCTGCTCGGGCCGCACCATCACGATCGGGGAGATGTCGAAGGACTCGAACAGCGGATACACACTGATGCGATCGCCGTCATCCACCAGATAGGAGAAGTCGACGGAGCGACCATTGGCCAGGATCAGTTCGACCTCGGTGTGGGGGACCCCACAGGCCTCGATCATGTCCTTCACACTCCCCGGAACGTCGAAGCTGCGCTGAACCTCACCTGATCGCAGATCGTCGGAGAGGAAATCCTTCAACTCCGCATAGAACCTGAGGGTGGCGTGGTGCGCCATGGGTCGAACTCCTGGCCCGAGAATGCCACACAGGCGCCGGCATACGAATCCTGGTGTTTATGGGGAGCCCAATGGGGGTAGCGGGTCCGAGGCACATGCTCTTGCCCAGCGGAGGAAAGCAGGTGATCGAGGTTTCCCACACATTCCCGAACGAGATATCCCACCACGCCAGGTGGCGAATCGAGGCAGGCAGCGGCCCAGGTTTGTTGCCCCTCGGATATGGAGAGAGACCATGAATCTGGAAACGGTTTCCAAGGAGATCTTCGAGATAAGGAGACGCCTGCAGGTAATTGAAGACGAGCGCACCGCATTGCCTCTCGAGGCGCTCGTTCGAAGGGAGAGGCTCCGAGACGAAGAGCAAGAGTTGAGCGCTCGGCTCATCGATCTCCAGGACAGTTTCTCCCGCCCCGCCGGAGAAGCAGCATTCGACACCGCGTTCATTCCGTTGGCCTCACGTCAGAACGTGCGTTGACTCCAAGAACTGGAGTCCTCAGAGCGAAGAACCGGGTGGCTCGGTGAAGCCACCCGGCTTGTAAGGCCTCAACGGGTGAGCAGCCATATCCCGGACGGACGCATGGCACAATCCGTCGATGACCCGGGATGCGCTGAAAGCTTCGAGTAGGACCATCCACGGACATGGCCAAGAGCCGGTCTCCGACACACTCTCCCGAATTGCGGCCTGGTGCCGGGACAGGGATGTCGCCTTCGACGCTTACGGAACCGGCGAGCTGATTCAGGAATTCGAGACCACGGTCGCCGACCTGCTCGGTTTCCCGGCGTCACGTTTCATGCCGAGCGGCACACTCGCCCAGCAGGCAGCGATGAGGATCTGGGCGGATCGGTCGGGTGTCGACCACTTCGCCATGCACCCGACGGCACATCTCGAGCTTCATGAGGACCGCGGATACGCCCATCTACACGGGCTGAAAGCAACGACAGTAGGACCGGAAGACAGCCCGATGCTGGCCGAGCACCTCGAAGAGCTATACGAAGGGGTGGCAGCGCTGCTGATCGAGCTTCCGACCAGGGAGGCGGGCGGTCTTCTCCCCTCCTTCGACGAACTGGATGCCATCAAGAAGTCCGCCCGGGATCGTGAGTTCAAGCTGCATCTGGACGGGGCGAGACTCTGGGAGTGCGGGCCCGCCTACCAGAGGGACTACGCCGAGATATGCGAAGGGTTCGACTCGGTCTATGTCTCCTTCTACAAGGGCATTGGCGCCTTGCCCGGAGCGATGCTCCTCGGACCGGAGGACTTCATCGCAGAGGCGGCCGTTTGGCAACGGCGAAGTGGCGGGAACCTCTTCAATCTGACACCGAACGTGGCCTCGGCGGCAATGCAGTTCGAAGACCGACTGGCGCGGATGCCCGCCTACCTGGAACGAGCCCGCGAGGTGGCGGCGACCCTCTCTGTCATCGACGGCATCCGGCTCAAGCCTGACCCACCTCATGTGAACATGTTCCACCTCTACCTCGATGCCGACGCCGAGACTGCTCTCGAGGCGCGAGATCGGGTTGCCGAACATCTCTCTCTGTGGGCCTTCAGTTGGGTAGCACCAAGCGAGATCCCGGGTGTCTCCAGGACCGAGCTCTACGTCGGAGACGCGGCGATGAACGTGGAGGATTCGGAACTGGACGAGGCCTTCCGTTTGCTGATGTCGCTCGCCGCCGGGGTTTCGTGACCTGCGGCCGGCCTCCGCGAGTACCGCTCCACTCCCCTGGGTAAGGGCAATACGCCTCTAGCCAAGACACGAGGCGTGAACCAATGCTCGTATTGGCAGAGATGCACGAGAAAGGAGTCATCGTGACCCAATTCGAAGACTTGTTGACCGAGACCAAAGATCTGGTGACCGTGAAGAAGGTTTACGGCGAGCCCTACCAGTCGAACGGTGTGACGTTCATCCCGGCCGCCTCAGTGCGGGGCGGCATGGGTGGCGGCGAAGGTGACGGCTCTGATAGCTCACCGGCGGGACGGGGCGGCGGCATGGGGATCGCAGCCCGGCCGATCGGCGCCTACCGGGTCAAGGGCGACGATGTCGCCTGGGTGCCGGCGGTCGACGTCAGCCGGGTGATCTTCACCGGTCAGATCGTCGCCATCGTTGCCTTGTTGGTGATCCGCTCGATTCTGAAGATGCGTCGGAAGGGCTGACTGAAGAGAACCCGAGGCACCCGAAGGGAGCCGAACACCAGAGGCCTGGTTGGAGTGGTGGGGTTCTGACGAGCATGTGATGATGGCGGCGTGACAGCCGCCGCCCTACTCGCTCTGGGCTCGGCCCTGCTTCACGCAGGCTGGAATCTCATCGTCAAAGCCGGCCGGGATCCCTTCGTGTTCATCTGGGCCGTATTCGCCTCGTCGACCGTGGTGGGGATCCCGGTTCTCATCGCCCTCGGCTGGCCACCGGCTGAAGCGTGGCCCTACATCCTCGGATCATCGCTTCTCCAACTCATCTACGTGTTCACCTTGTCGGCGGCTTATCGAACCACCGACCTGTCCGTCGCCTATCCGATCGCTCGCGGGCTGGCTCCGTTGCTGATCACCGTCGGGGCCTGGCTCGCCCTCGACGACGCTCTCGGTGTCGTCCCGTTGTTGGGGGTCCTGCTCGTCTCCCTCTCACTCATGTCGATTGCTCGGGGCTCGGGCGGAGGAAGTGGGGTTGGGTGGGCACTGGCGACCGGCATCACCGTCGCCGGGTACACCCTCATCGACACTGCCGGCGTGCGACGGGTCGACGAGAGCATCCGCTATGTGGCTGCCCTCTTCGTGACTGTTGCCTTACTGACCACCGTGGCGCTACTACTCACCCGATCCAAACGGCTGGTCATAGAGCTCGTGCGAACGAATGGCATCCGCATGCTGGTGTCTGGCTCACTGGCGATCGGCGCATACGGACTGGTGCTCATAGCGGCCCGGCTGG
>DASUUP010000486.1:0-13609 GCA_036373995.1 Acidimicrobiia bacterium | reverse complement strand
CACGTCGCCGGTGTGCACGCCGATGCGCACTCGTATCGGCGGATAGGAGTGCGGAACGGTCGATCGTTGGATCTCGATTGCAGCGCGAAGAGCGGTGGAACCGGAGTCGAACGCGAACATGCCCCCGTCGCCGAGTGTTTTCACCACGGTTCCACGGTGTTTTTCGACCAAGGTACGGAGCGTGTCGAAGTGGTGTTTGACCGTCTGCGACCAGGCGAGGTCTCCTATCTCCTGATCCAGCTGAGTCGAGTCGACGATATCTGTGAATAGCAACGTCACCGTTCCTGATATTCGGCCCGCAAACGGCAGGAGGTCGTCATCGTCGCCCACCGAGTCGAGAAGCTCGGAGAGAGTCCGGGTCATGTCGACCCCAGCCGCCTCGATGTTGGGGACCGGCGCCGAGAAGTGGCTCTGGATGATCTTCCATGATCCGGCCTCGAGCACAAACACCATCGTGCGGCGGAAGATGCTGGTTCTGCCGTTGGGGCTGGTCCTCTCTTCTTCGGAGGCTGCCCACCCGACGGATCCGGCTTCGTAGGCAACTACCCGTTTGAGCTTTGAGTCCTCGATGAGCCACTCGTTGATCTGAGTGCCTGCCACCACCAGGCTCTCCTCCGCTCCTTCGATCCACTCGCTTTCGTCGCTTCCGATGATCAGGAGATGCTCGGACCGCGACCAGAGCCCGTCGATGATTTCGCGATCACCCCTGGTACGAGCCGACCAAAGCCGACGAACGATCGCTTCGATCTCGGGGGAGCGCTCCACTCGGTAAGTATGCCTCGATCCGGCTCATTCGAAGCATTGATCAGACAGGTCCAGACGCCGCGGGAACAACCGAGTGTCGCTCTTTCAGGTTGGCCTGACTCCGTGAACTCCCAGGTCAGCGGGCGACCGACGGGTTCAAGAACCGGGCGACCTTGGTTGGTTCCCGGGCCCCTGCACTCCGTTTCGACGACTCACCGCTGGTCTGGCGCCCGACAGCCGGCCGCTGCCAACGGAGGCCAACGCAGCGACAACCGCAGCCATCACGAAGACGAGGGTGAACGACGAAAGTGCGTCCCCGAGCCACCCTCCGATCTGCGGGGCGAGGAGCTGGCCGACCCCAAACGCCAGAGTGATAACACCAAAGCCGGAGCCGAACTCACGCGCGGACAGGTGGTCGCGCAGGTAGGTGGCGGTGGTGGCCGGGACGCCGGCAAAGGCCAAGCCGAACACCGCTGCCGCCACCCACGGCCATGGCCCGACGCCCACCAGCAGCAGTAATGAGGCGGCTGCCATCGTGGCGAATCCGAACTGCATCGCTCGTCGGCGTCCGATGCGGTCCGAGAGCGCCGCATAGAGGAGACCGCCGAAGATCGACGCCACACCGAACGTGGCGAAAATGAGGCCGGTGGTTGACGTCGGGAAGCCGGAGTCCTCCTCGAGCCTGGCCACGAAGAAGTTGACGAACAAGGACATCGACAGGCCAAAACCCCCGTAGGTGGCTAGGAGGTAGCCCCAGCGCGGCACCGTCCCCAACGCGCGCAGCGAGGGCGGGCTGCCTCCCGGCTCGGCGGGTACGCGCACGAAGAGCCAGACGAAGAGGGCCGTGATCACCGCCACGACCGTCTCGAACCTATAGACCGCAGTCCATTGATCACCCACACCTCGTGCGACCCAGCCCGCAGAGACGAAGCCCAATCCGATGCCAGTGCCGATGGTGCCGATGGCAAGTGCCCGCCGTTCCGGAGACACCAGACTGGACGACACGGCTGGAGCCGGAATCCAGATGGCTGCCCCGGCGGCTCCCGTCACCACCATGGCGGCGACGACCACGCCGAGCCCGGGGGCCCACCACATCCCGGCCAACCCGAGAGCCGAGACCCCGATCCCTATCCGAATGATGCGATCCGGAGGGAGTCGGGTCGAGACCCAGGCCACACCCAGACTCGACAGGAGGTACGCGGCCAGGTTCAGCATGCCCAGCGTCCCGGCCAGGGTGTAGGAGATACCCAGGTCTGTCTGAACGGAAGGGAGGACGAGGGCGTAGGTGAACCGCCCGAAGGCTTGAGCGACCATTGTCGCCGCCACCACGATGGCCACCAGCGCCCAGCTCATCTCGAGAGAGTGACGGTCTCAGTGGGTCGGTCAGGCGGCAAGATCTCGACTCGAGACTGAATCAGAAGGCCAACTCATCAGCACCTCGTGATGCCCCTTCCTCACGGTCTTGTCGTTCTGTGCGGGTTCATGGCCGCCACAGCCGGAGATCCGCACCGAACGGTGATCCAAAGGGCACTCGCAGGTCTTCGATCTTGGCGGACTTGGTCTCCGGTGTCATCGACGGTGACGCTACCGCGGCATCAAAACGAGGCAGAACCCGTTGCCTGTACCAAGCGAGACAGCGGTGTTCAGATACGCTCACCGTCATGCCGATCTACATGGACGTGCATGAAAACCTCGGTGATGTCACCGAGGATGACATCAAGGCGGCCCATCAACGGGACCTGGAAATCCAGGAAGACTATGGGGTCCAGTTCCTCACCTTCTGGTTCGACAGTCCTGACGGTCAGGCCTTCTGCCTGGTCGATGCCCCCAGCGAGGAGACTGCCATTGCGGTTCACAAGGCCTCTCATGGTCTGGTCCCGCACGACATCATCCAGGTCGAACGGCCAACCGTGAGCCTCTTCATGGGTGATTGGGAGAGGAGCGTTCCCAACATTGCGCGTCATGGCGATGGCGAGGTGGACACGGGCCTGCGTGCCATCATGTTCACCGATCTGGTCGGTTCCACGGACATCAGCAGCAGAGTGGGCGACACGGCCGCGATGTCGGCCCTGGCCGAGCACGATCGGATCGTCCGGGAGGCCCTCCATGCGGCGCACGGCCGGGAGGTGAAGCACACCGGAGACGGGATACTTGCATCGTTCAGCTACGTCAGCCGGGCGGTCGAGTGCGCCATAGACGTCCAGAAACAGTTCCGAGAGTTGCCGTCGGGGTCTCCTCAGGTACGTATCGGGATCAGCGCGGGAGAGCCCGTCGATCACCATCGGGATCTGTTCGGCGCTGCGGTGAACCTGGCGGCTCGCATCTGCGGCGTAGCCGGGGCCGGGGAGATACTGGTGTCCAGCGCGGTCAAGGAGGTCTCTGTGGGCAAGGCCTTTCGCTTTCGCGACCGGGGACCGATGGCACTCAAGGGGTTCGACGAGCCGGTACGAATCTTCGAGGTACCCGTCGACGAGGGCTGACGCCTTGCTGGACAGATTGACCGAGATGCAGCCCCGCCTCAACCGTCTTCAATTGCGCACCGCGCGCCGCGCAAACCGCGGCTGATCCAGGCCGTCCTCCGGGGCGGCATTCCCCGTTCCAAGCTCCCGACTCTCGGGCACATCGGGGTGAACCCTGATTGCTCCTTGGATTTCAGTCCCGTACCTTGAAGGATGGAAGAGAGGAGATCTATGTCGAGGCTCAACTCAACACAACTGAGGTTGTGTTGGCGGTCGTTTGTGCTGATCCTGGCTCTCTTTCTCGTCGGGTGCGGAGCATCTGAGCTGACCGAGACGACCGAGCCCGAGGCCAGCACCACCTCCGAACCCACCACGACCTCGACGCCAACCACCACCACCACGCCGCCCACCACCACGACGACCCTCGATGCCACAGGGGTGCTGAACGCCCTTCTCGCCTCATTCGCCGCGCCCACCTTCAGCGCTCGAGCCGATCTCGCGATCGAGGTCAGTGTCGGCGACGTCGTCCTGACCGGCAGCGGCGACGCCGAGATCGCCGGCGACTCCAGCTACATGCGCATCGCTCTGGACGGCTTCCCTACTGAGGAGATCATCACCGTCGGCGGGGTCGATTACGAGAGCAGCGATGAAGGCCCGTGGGTCGTCGAGATGGAGGCCGAAGACCCCTTCGCCGAGCAGACCGTCCAGGGAGCGGCGCCTCTCGAAGACTTGAAGCTGGTCGCTTTTCTCAAGACGCTCGGCGAGCTGGAGCATTTGGGCACGGTCGAAGAGGGCGACCAGTTGCTCCATCGGATCGGTCTGCCGCAGGGACGAGGAGCCGACCCGGTGGCTTTTGGTTACGAACCCGACGACGACGCCACTGTCGAAATGACGATGCTGGCAACGCCCACGGGCCTTCCCCATGAGATACGGCTGACGATCGACGACCGAACAGACTCCGAGACACCGTTCACCATGACCATGGTGTGGACCTTTACCGAAACCGGCATCCCGGTTTCCATCTCGCAACCAGACGAGGTCTGGCTGACCCACACCGCGAGCGAAAGCGGCTATTCCATAGCCCACCCGCAATCGTGGGAGGTGGACGCGGCCCAATCCTTCGATGGCTACACCGAGAACCGTTACTACGGCCTGCAGGGTGAGGAGCTGGTCGTGTGGGCCAACGAGATCGTTCCGCCCGGGCGGGTGCCGCTCAACGATTGGCTCGACGGGTTCCGTGACCTCGCCGTCGGCGACGGTTTCGACGTCGGCAACGCTGTGGAGTACGAGGTGGGCGTGTTGCCGGCCCGTAAGGTCACATACACCGGTCAGGACGAGCAAGGGACATTCGTTGGCGTCTACGTCGTCGTCCAGACGGACACGGAGACGGTTTTCGAGTTTCTCCTGTTCGGAGACGCCGATCGAGAGGCCGAGATCGACGGGCTGCTCTCCGAATTCCTCAGCACCTTCGACCCCGAGGGTGGGACGTGACCTGTTCCGTGTCCGCCGGTCCCTACAGAAGCATCCAGGGCGAGCCCGGGCGTGGAGCGAATCACGCATCACGCCCAACTCGTTCTCATTTGAACGGCGTTTGATCGCTGCCTCCGGGGTGGGGGCAGGAATCCGAACCATAGCGATGATCCAATCTTCGACCGGCGGGCATCTCGAGGCCGTTCGCCTCACCGGGGCGGCCGAGACCCTGGAGGCGGAAACCGGAGCCGAGTCTCCGATACCCAAAATCGTCTCGGCGGATCTGAGTGCGGCGCGGGATGCGTTTGGAGATGAAGCCATCCAACAAGCGCGGGAAGAAGGACGTCGAATGTCGATGGATGAGGCTATTGGATATGCCTCGATATGCCTCGACGGTCGTCCAGTCCTTGTGAAACCAACCCGGCACCAGCAGGGGAGCGCGGGTCGGTCGAAGCCCACCAGTCTCTCCTCCCCAGCCAGCCGGTCTAGGGGCACACACAGGCGATCGATGTGTTCCAGCTGTTCCGGGTCAGGACTTGCAGGCATTCGTCGCAGTCGGAGCCAGGGCAGCTGATGGGTCCCTCAGCGCTCAGGATCGGGTGACAACGGTGCAAGTCGACCGAGAGGCGCTCGAGTAGTGCCACCGAGAGGGAAGGACCTTCGACGGAGGTGCTCGTCCAATCCGTTTCGTCGGCCGAATCGGGGATTGCGGACGCGAAGTAGATGTCACCGTTGGCGGCAGGCACCGGAACTGACGGCATCCCAAGACGATCCCTTCCCCCGACGACCATGTCACCGGCGCGCGAGCCGAGCTGCGCCCAGATCATGGCCCCGGGGACATGTGGGGAGCGGTAATGGTCGGATCGACGGGCGGCGAACGGAGCCATTGCTTCTCTCCATTGCCGATGATCCATGAAAACGTGTGCCGGCAGCACGACGTCGGGAGCCGACATGTCGATCTCTCTGATCTCATCCGGCGTAGCTGCCCGGAATTCGACCCACACGGCCTGCTGGACCGGCCCGACGGCGCCCGAGGTGTCGGCTGCATTCATGAGCATGGTGCTTGAAGACATACTCGATAGAGGGACGTCGGTGAGGTTTGATACATGGAGGAGCCCGCGCCTGGCGCCAGTCGCCCTGGTCCGAGCCTTAGTCTCCCCTACGCGATGACAACTCGCCGACTAGTGACGCTGTTGACCGCCCTGGTGTTCGTTTCGGGGATGGAGATGGCCCGATTCCATTTCGGCTCTCTGGGCTGGTATCAGCGCGACACGTTGGGTGTGGGAGCTCTCGACCTCATTCCTGTCGCCCTCGTCCCCTTCTTGGCCGGGCTGGTGCTGCCGATTCTCTCCCGATGGATCACACTCCGGTTCACTCTCGGGTTGGGGGCAGCTGCAATGGCCGCAGCGCGCATCGTCAACCAGGTCGCCGACGACCCCTCGGTCGACCATTGGACTTCCGGCCTCGCGGTGGCTGCGTTGGTCGGGTTGCTCCCGTTGCTGCTCAGCCTGGGTAGGGAAGTGTTGGTTGGTGGGGTGCTGGTGGGGATCACCCTCGACTCGGCGATCAAAGGCCTGGGCTCGACACTGGACCTCGCCTACCAGCCCGGATTGGCCGCAACGGCTGCCACGGTGGCGATTTCTGTCGCCATGGTCTATCTAGTGGTGACGGTCGACATCCCGGTCCGGGCCGGGCCACGATGGGTGCCCTCGCTCGCCCTGATCGGGTTCGGCCCCTACATCTTCGTTCAGTACCTGGTGCTCCAGTCGCCCGGTTGGATCTCCGAGCAGACTTCGCTGCCCGTCGGTCTGGTGGCAGTCGGTATCCCAGCTCTCAACGTGCTCGGGATCTGGCTCGCAGCACGGCTCGCAGGGTCGAGGGCGCTCGTCGCATTGGCTGCCGTGCTGGCCGCGCTGCCGGTGGTGTTCGCCGAGCACACTTCGATCCTGTTCGCGGCGCTGGTGCTGTTGGGCATCCCGGCCGCCGGACTGCTCTGGGCGGGGATGGCCCCCGAGAGTAGTTCCACCACGGTGACGCCGGCGGCGGTCACCTTGACCACGGGGGCGGTTCTGTTCCTGATGATCGGGTTCGCCTATTACCTGCCGCTCGATGTGGATCTCGGCTTCAGCCAGGCCCAGGCCCGGGTGGGAGGGGCGGTGCTACTCGTCGTTTTCGGGCTGTTCGCCGCCGCAATCAGACGGCCCATCGTCACCGAAACCGTTTCCGCCGGGATTCCGCTGCTCGTCTCCGCGGTACTCGTATTGCCCCTGGTGGGGCTCTTCGGCGCTCGCACCCCCGGAACGCCACCCGAGACCGGGCCTGTCCGGTACATGTCCTACAACCTGCATCAGGCGTTCGGCACCGGTGGTGAAATGGATGTGGCCGCGATCGCCAAGGTGATCGAAGAGAGTGGGGCCACCGTGGTCGGGCTCCAGGAAGTAGCGCGCGCAGGGCTGCTGAACGCCAACACCGACCTGGTCCACCTCCTAGGTGAGCGGCTTGGCTGGGAGCATGCTGTGTTCTTCGGCACCACCGACCCCGTGTGGGGCAATGCCATCCTCAGTCGCTATCCGCTGGGAGACGCGGAGCGGCGCCTCCTCCCCAGGGTGGGCACCCTCTATCAACGGGGTTACCTGGCTGCCCCGGTCGATACCCCCGAGGGCGAGGTTCTCTTCATCTCCACACATCTCCAGCAAATCAACGACCCCGACACCCACGACGAGGATCCCGAGGCCGACCTCTATCCGGTGCACCACGAGCAGCTCGCTGTGGTCATCGAGGAGTGGGCGGGTCGTCAGCCCGCGGTGCTGGTGGGCGATCTCAACGCCCGACCCGGCTGGCGTCAGATCGACGAGCTCTTGGACGCCGGCTGGGTCGACGCCTGGGCCGATGAGGGCGCAGGGGATGGTTTCACCTCCAACGCCGCCGACCCCCGCTATCGCATCGACTACGTGTTCCACACCCCAGACCTGACCACGGTTGGCGTTGAAGTGATCGAATCGCAGGCGTCGGACCACTTCGCCGTGGTCGCCGACATCGCGGAGGAGTAGCAGCAGCATCGGTTTGCCGGGTGCCGGCCGTGGGTACTTGGCCGCCCGCCAGAACCAAGGAGGACGGCATGAAAGACACGCAGGTCGAGGAATTGTTGTATCAGGCTCTCGAAACGGAGCTCGGTGGCGTGGAGATCTACCAAAAGGCGATCAGCTGCGCGGTCAACGACGACCTCAGACAGGAGTGGGAGAAGTACCTGTCGGAGACCGAGAACCACGTGCGGATCGTGGAACGGATGTTCGCCGACCTCGATCTCGACACCAACGCGGAATCCCCAGGTCGCGACGTCGTGAGGCACAAAGGTCAAGCGCTCTTGAAGGCCATGGACATGGCCTCCCTATCAGGGGACGAGATCGCCGCCCAACTCGTTGCAGCCGAGTGTGTGGTCGACGCCGAGACCAAGGACCACGCCAACTGGGAGCTCATCGGACATGTCGCCGAGAAGGCCACTGGCGACATGAAGAAAGTGCTCACCGACGCCTACGAGCAGGTGGAGGAAGAGGAAGACATGCATCTGTATCACACGATGGGTTGGGCTCGGGAACTGTGGATCGAGTCGTTGGGCATGCCCGCCGTCTTGCCGCCACCTGAAGAAGAGAAGAAGGTGACGACGGCGATCGGTGCGTCGCGAGCCGAACAGTCCCGGGACGAGATGCTCTAACCCTCTTGCTGATCCCGTAGCGGGCCGGCGTGGGCTGTCGGCTGCCCGTCCTGGCCCCACAGCGGGCGCTGTACCTTGGGGGCCATGACGCAGGTCACGGAGCGATGAGCTCTACGGAGTACGACCGGAGGAGGGATTTCGAGACGACGTCGGAGCCGCCGGGCGAGCACCTGGCCGACGTCGACCCGCTCACCGCACCGGTAGGCGAGTCGTTCGTGATCCAGCAGCATCATGCCACCGCTCTACACCACGACGTCCGGCTCGAGATGATGAGCGAGGACACGCCGGTCCTGGTCTCGTGGGCGGTACCCAAAGGTCTCCCCCGAGAGCGCGGGGATAGACACCTGGCCATCCACACTGAAGATCATCCCATGGGGTACGCCACGTTCTCGGGGAGGATCCCCGAGGGTGAGTACGGCGGGGGAGAGGTGCGCATCTTCGACCACGGCACCTACGAGATGGTCGACCGAAGCGAAGACCGGATCACATTCCGTCTCCGGGGCGACCGGCTGGCCGGCATCTGGCACCTCGTCCACACGGGGCCGAGAGACGGCAAAGATCAGTGGTTGGCCATCATGTCCGAAGATCTTCGACCCGACGGCGACCAACCACCGCCGGCCGACCCCATGCTGGCCACCCTGGCCAGTGATGCCTTCGACGACCCCGAATGGGTGTTCGAGCCGAAATGGGACGGCATCCGTGCCATCGCAGTGTGTGGGCAAGAGACACGCCTCGTGTCGCGTAATCAGAAGGACATCACCGTTGCCTATCCCGAGCTGCGCCGGTTGCACAACCAGGTGGTCGCACTCGACGCCATGCTCGACGGTGAGATCGTCGCCTTCGACGACGGTGTGCCGTCATTCCAGCGTCTCCAACAGCGGATGCATCTGCGCGACGAGCGCCGCATCGAGCAGATGGCACAACGGATACCGGTGGTCTACATGGTCTTCGACATCCTCTTTCTCGACGGCGACGACCTCAGCGGTCGCCCCTTGGAGGAGCGGCGTCGAGCGCTGGAAGAAGTGATCATCCCCGATGACCGGATCCAGCTCTCACCGGCCACGCCTGGCGACGGGGTCGCTCTCTTCGAGGCGGCAGCGGCACAAGGTCTGGAAGGGGTCATGGCCAAGCGCCGCTCCTCCACATACCAGCCGGGAGCCCGCTCTCGCGAGTGGCTCAAGGTGAAAGTAACCTTCGACGCCGACGTCGTGATCGTGGGTTGGACAGAAGGAGAGGGTCGTCGCCAGGGCCGCATCGGCTCTTTGGTGATGGCAGTGTACGACGGCGACGATCTGTGCTACGTGGGCAACGTCGGGACCGGGTTCGACCAGCGATCGCTGCACGAAGCCCAGGAGCGACTGGGGGCGCTCGAGCAGACCCCACCCCCGTTTCCCGTCGAAGTGTTGCGAGCACGATCAGAGCTGCGACGCGCCCGTTGGGTGGCCCCGGAGCTGGTCGCGCGGGTGGAGCACCGCCAGCTCACCGACGCAGGCAGACTCCGCGCCCCTTCGTTCCAGGGGTTCCGGGAGGACAAGGAGCCCTGGCAATGCACCATCGATCAGCTCACGAAGGGAGTCGGCCCGCCCTCCTGAGACAGCCGGTCACCTGACTAGTCATGGTGCTGTTTCGTGGGATGGTTCTCGTCCTCTGCCGAGTAATCGTCGAGCTTCGAGAGTCAGCTCGAGTAGCCGCCGATGAGGTAGTTCTCTATCTCAGCCGCCACCTCGGGAGCGTCGCTGGCGTCCTCCAGTTCCTGGAGCAGTAGCCCGAGCCATAGAGCCCACGCTTTGCGACCGCCTTCCTCTTGTTCGGCCACGTCCGAAATCTCGGACACGAGAGGGTGGATGTCCGATCCGACCCTCTCCAGCTCGCGTAACCGATTGACCGAGGTGTGTACGAACTCCGGGACCTTCACCTCGTCGAGATGATGGCGGAACGTGTGGTCGGTGTGTCCGCAGACCTGGCAACCGGCCCAGGGGGTGCTGGCTTCAGACTCCATCACCCAAGTATGCACGGTGGCGCATCTCAATGCCGCTCTTCGTCGTCGGCGTCCTATCTCGTAGGCTGTGTGGTCCCCTTCCGAGGCTCAGTGGGAGACGAGCATGGAACACTTCGATTTGGTCACCATCGGATCAGGGCCTGCCGGCGAGAAAGGGGCCGCGCAAGCCGCGTATTTCGGGTACAGGGTTGCGGTCATCGACCGTAACCCACGACCGGGCGGCGCCCCTGTCAACAGCGGCGGAATACCGACGAAGACCCTGCGTGAGGCAGCCACCTATCTCACAGGTTTCGGCAAGAAGGAGATCTACGGGGTGGGAATCGGCCTGACACCGCAGCTCCTGGTGGAGAGGCTTCGGGTGCGTGCCGCCGAGGTGCAGGAGGAGATGGGCGCCGCCGTCAGCCACAACCTGGAACGTCACAACATCGAGTTCATCGTGGGTGAGGCAGCTTTGGCCGATCATGGTGTCGTGGTGAGCCTGCCCAGCGGTGAGGACCGGAAGCTGCAGGCCGACGTCGTGCTCATCTCCACGGGATCGAGGCCACTCCGGCCTCCCGGCATTCCCTTCGAAGATCCCGACGTCCACGACTCGGACACGATCCTCGACATGGGTCGGATACCCAGCAGCATGGTCATCATCGGAGCCGGGCCCGTCGGCGCCGAGTATGCGTCGATCTTCACGGCTCTCGGCGTGTCCGTCACGGTGATCGACATGGCCGAGCGGATGGCACCATTCCTCGACGCCGAGGTCTCCAACCTGCTGCGGACGTACATGGAGGATGGTGGGACGCGTGTGGTGCTGGGCACGACGGGCGAGATCTCACGCACCGACGGTCGTCTCCAGGTCGTTCTGGGGGACGGGGAAGAACTGCGCCCGGAAGTCGTGCTGTTCGCCGCCGGTCGGGTCGGCAACACCGAGGAGCTCGGTGTCAGAGAGGCTGGTGTGGAGTGTGACTCCCGGGGCCGGATCATCGTCGACGAGGAATACCGCACGACCGCCGACGACATCTTCGCCGCCGGTGACGTCATTGGTCCGCCGGCGCTGGCCTCGGTTTCGTCCGAGCAGGGCAGGGTGGCGATCTGTCACGCCTTCGGCATTCCGTTCAAGGAGGCGATCGATCCCAGCCCTCCGTACGGGGTCTATTCGATCCCGGAAGTGGGCATGGTGGGGATGACCGAGGAGGCGGCCGAGGACGCCGGGATCGACTATGAGGTCGGGCGGTCATGGTTCAGTGACAACGCGCGCAGCGCCATCGCCGGGAGCCAACTCGGCATGATCAAGCTGGTCCTCAACCGTGGCGACCGTCGTCTCATTGGAGCGCACGTCATCGGTGAGGAGGCGGCGGAGCTGATTCACCAGGCCCAAGCGGTGATCCACACGAGGGGCACCATCGACTACTTCATCGACTCGACGTACAACGTCCCGACCCGATCGGAAGCCTTCAAGTACGCCGCCTACAACGCATTGCAGAGACTCGGCGACTCAACCTGACGCGACCACGGCTTTCCCGGCACGCCGGGTGGTTGGCTTGGTGCCCCAACGACCTCCGCACAGGGGCGCAGGCCGATCCTTTCGAAAACGAGCATCGGTTTACAAGCCGACAAGTGCGTGGAGACGGCATCGTGCTCCGATGGAGACACGGTTCACGTCCGGGGACAGGCATAGTGATGTAGAGCAGATCACAGGTCATGTGTTTCGTCTATTCGATGCCTACCTGGAAGGCGATCGGGCCGCCCTGGCAGCGGGTCGAAGTGAGGACTGGAAGGGCTTTCAGATCCGGAGCACGCGACTGATCCGGGGTGTCGACTCATATCTGGAGGAGCTCGAGGCAGTCCTAGGCAGTCTGCGCGTCGAGAGATACGAGTTCCTCGACTTCGAGGTCGAAGTCCACCACGATCTCGCTCTCGTCTACTACGTGGCGAGAGATTGGCTCGCCGATGACGAAGGAACCGTTCTGGTGCGAGCGCTCGACGTTTATCGACGGCTCGGTGGCTCGTGGACACAGGTTGGATCCAACATCTGCTCGGTGCCGGACCCGGGCGCAGCCCCAACCATCAGCTGAACGGGCGCCGAGTGGACGCGCAGAGATTCCGTTTCGGCCGTCTCTGGGCCTCTGCAGTCGTCTCGAACCTCGGAGACGGGTTGCTGCTCGCGGCGTTACCACTCCTCGGTGCGACAGTGACCGACGACCCAATGGCGATCTCGCTGATTGCGTTGTCCGCCGGCCTTCCCTGGTTGCTGCTTGGCCCCTTCTCCGGGGCCGTGGTCGATCGGGTCGACCGCCGAGTCCTCATGGTGTCCACCGACCTCGTGCGTGCCTCGACACTGGTTCTGTTGGGGATAGTGGTTTCCACCGGGCTTTCCTCCATATGGCCGATCTACGTCGTCGTCTTCCTCGTCGCCGGCGGCGAGACATTCGTCGACACCTCGGCTCAGGCGATGTTGCCGACCCTCGTTGCGAAGGATCGGCTAGATACCGCAAACGGCAGGCTCTTCTCCACCATGACCATGGCCAACCAGTTCGTCGGCCCGCCGCTCGGAGGTCTCCTGTTCGGGATCGCGGCGGTGCTTCCGGTCGCAGCCGATGCTGCGAGCTTCGCCGCAGCAGCTCTCCTCATCTTCACTTTGAGAGGTCGATTTCGGCCGATCACCGACGATGCCCCGACTGTGGAAGGGATCCTGACCAGCGTCGGCAACGGCATCCGTTGGCTATGGCACAACAAACCGATTCGAGCCTTCGCAGTGGGTGCAGCCCTCCTCAACATCGGGATCGTCGCCGGTGAGTCGATACTCGTTCTGTTCGCCACAGATCAGCTCGGGCTCACCGACGCAGGGTTTGGGGCTCTCTTTGCGGCATTGGCCGCCGGCTACATGGTCGGGTCGTCGAGTGCAGCGTTTCTGACCCGGCGGATCGGGCGACTGACCATCGTCATATCGAGTGTGACGGCCGTTGCAGCCGCGTTGATGCTGATGGGTCTGGCCGTCCACTGGTCGATCGCGGCCGCCGGTCTGCTCATCATCGGTCTCGCCAGCGGTCTCTGGGATGTGATCGCGGTCTCCTTCCGGCAGGCGGCCGTCCCAGATCGACTTCTGGGCCGGGCCATGGCGGCCTATCGGGTCGTGGCTCACGGTGCGCTCCCTGTCGGAGCTCTGCTCGGCGGCTTCACGGCTCGCATCGGTGGCAATCGTGTTCCCTTCATCGTCGGGGCCGTTGTGGTGACGTT
>DASUUP010000485.1:0-5787 GCA_036373995.1 Acidimicrobiia bacterium | reverse complement strand
TCCTCACGGTTGGTGATGTCCCAGAAATAGACAGCGTAGGCGGGGTCGAATCCCTCCAGCTCGAAGGCCTCCGGGGGGAACAGCCAGGAGCACTCGATGTGGGTCTGACCGGTCGACAGTGGGGTGAGCCGGTGGGTCATCACGTAGTCGGGGTGCATGGACAGCAGCAGATTGGGCATGACCGTCAGATACCACACGTCTCTCGCTGTTTGGGCGTCGAGCCCGGCGAAGTTGACCCCCTTCGAGGCACCATCGAGGGACATGGTGACGGCGTGGTCCTTGAGGATCATCGTCCCGCCGCACCACATGCCGATCGGCTCACGATCGAGGCCGCTGTCGGGTGGCGTGACCTCGCACAGCTCGGGATGGATCGAGGAACAGTGATAACACTCGTTGTAGTTCTCGACGATGATCTTCCAGTTGGCGTCGACGACGTAGTCGTGAACGGCGGCAGTCCTGATGCGGTCTGTCTGGTACGGCGAGGCAAGCTCGGCGAGATTGCCGAAATGCTGCTCTATCGGAGGGGCATCACCGCTGAGATCGACCCAGGCCCATCCCAGGTATTCGGCGACTGTGACCCCCACGAGGGGATAGTCGGCCATATCGAATCCGGGCGTCTGGGGGAAGGTCGGAGCGGCGCGAAGGTCCCCGTTGAAGCGATACGACCACGAGTGGTAGGGGCAACGGATGAGACGGGCGTCGATGGCGTCGCCGATCGGGGCCAGCTCATGGCCGCGATGCCGGCAGACGTTTGAAAACGCTGTGAGCGCCCCATCCCGGTCACGGGCGAGGAGGACTCCCTCACCAGCCACGTCGATAGCCCGGATCTGACCGGGCCCAACCAGCTCGTCTCCCCGACCGACACACACCCAGGTGGATCGGAACACATTCTCGATTTCCCAGGCGAAGACATCCTCTGACACATAGGCACCCGCGGGCAGTGTGAGGTTCTGGCCGAATGGGGCTACGACCCGGGCAATCTCGGCTGGGTCGAGTGGTGCGACGCTCATCGTTTTATCTCCGACAGGGTAGACGACCGCGGTGTATCCTGAATGACCGTTCAGTTACTCTACAGACAGAGAGGTCACCATGCACTCCCCGGTCGATCAGCCGTCAGCGGTGCTCGACGAGTTGATCCAGAAAGAAGAGGCCGCGTTCGTCGCACGCTCTCCCCGGGCCGCCCAATACGCGGCTCGTGCCAACAAGGTCCTGCCGGGAGGTGTCACGTCGAGCTGGCAGATCTCACGACCGCAGCCAATCTGGATCGAGGAGGGTCGGGGCTCTCGAGTCCGCGATGTCGACGGCAACGAGTTCATCGACTTCCACGGCGGCTACGGCGCCATGCTCGCCGGACATGCCCATCCAGCCGTGGTGTCCGCGGTGACCGAGCGGGTGCGCAAGGGAACACATTTTGCCCAGCCCACTCCCGACGCTCTGGTGGTCACGGATGAGCTGGTCGACCGCTACGGGCTGCCGATGTGGCGGTTCGGAAACTCGGGCACCGAGGCGACTATGGACGCCATCCACCTGATGCGCGCCATCACTGGCCGCGACTTGATCATCAAGTTCGAAGGCGCCTACCACGGACATCACGACGCGGCAATGGTCTCGGTCTGGAATGAGGACGGCCTCGGTCCGGAGAACCGACCCAAGTCGGTCCCGGCTGGTGGCGGCATCCCTCGAGCGATGGTCGATCTGACGCTCGTGGCCACCTTCAACGACCTCGACCTGGTCGAGCATCTCTTCGCCGAGCACGAAGGGGAGATCGCCGGGATCATCACCGAGCCGATCCTGCAGAACTGTGGCGTACTGCTCCCCCGCGACGGGTTTCTCCAGGGTCTGAGGGACATCACCCAACGCAACGACGCGCTGCTCACCTTCGACGAAGTCAAGACCGGGCTCACCGTGGGACGTGGCGGAGCCACCAGGAGGTTCGGAGTCCAGCCAGACATCGTGTGCCTGGCCAAGTCGCTGGGAGGTGGTCTTCCCATCTCTGCCATCGGTGGGACCGACGAAGTGATGGGTGCCATCACAGACGGCACCTACGAACAGGTGGGGACCTTCAACGGGAACCCGCTGAGCATGGCCGCCGCCAAGGCGATGCTGACCGAGGTCATGGTCCCCGAAACCTACGAGCACCTCGACGCTCTGCAACGTCACATACGGAGCGGGGCCGAGGACATCATCGAGCGTCACCACCTCACCGCCCATGTGGCCAGTGCTGGTGCCAAGGGAAGTGTCACGTACTCGGCCGAGCCGATGCGGACCTACCGCGATTTCCTCCGGATCGACGGTCGCTATGCGCTCGCTGCCTGGTTGTACCAGTTCAACCGGGGAGTCTTCCTCCCCCCGTGGGCCAAAGGTGAGCAGTGGCTGATCTCGGTGCAGCACTCGATGGCGGACATCGACCGATACTTGGAAACTCTCGACGGTTACGCAGGTGTCATCACTCCCTGAGCCCATACACTCGCCGGCGCCATGAGTGGTGTCGTCGAGTTGGTCGAGTTGGTCAAGACGACGAAACGTCGGTAGGTCTAGTTGTCGGTTTGCGCCGCACCCTGGCCGGGGCGTGGCAGCCGGGTCGTGCCGAGCTGGGGACGGGCTCGCAGAATTCACGCGAAAATGTATTGGCCAGTCAGTAGCGCTCCCAGCCGGTCATGCGTGGTGCTCGTGTCGGATCCAAGCCCCAATCGAGGTTGGCTGCAGGGTCTGTTCGAGGACTGATACGACGCCCTCGGCTAGTTGATCCACTTGGGTCGTGTTCTGCAGTTGGCCGATGAACTCGTCGATGACTCGTTGTTGGGCGTCGTATCGCGTCCGGTTGAAGCGCCGATCGACCCACGTGAGGACTCGTTTCCGAACCGGATTGAAGAGCGCAGCGACCGCAAGGGTTGAGCCGGCGCCAAACAGGGGTGGCTGTTCTCCTAGTAGCTGGGTAGGAATCCAGACGGCTCCCATCGCATAGATGGCACCGAGCAGAGCAACGAGCAGCGTGTAGCCAATTGTTCGGGATATCAGGCGGTCGACGTCGTAGAGCCGGTAGCGAACCACAGCGAGAGTCATCGACAGTGGGAGCGCTGCCAGGGCTATGGGGAGCAGGTGGTCAGCGGGGCCGAACCTGACTTCGAGGACGATCCGAAGGAAGAACATCACCGATACGAACGAGAGGGCCAGTAGAACCCATTTGATCTGTGCCCGAACGTCGGGATCGGATCGGCGGTATCTCACTATGACAGCAGAGATGCTCATCACAATCAGCAAGATGAGCCCGATCCCAAAAACCATGCCGAGTGGGCCTGCGTCCTCCATTCCAGGGTGGTCGAGGAAGCCGATCGGGTTACTGATCGTCCACAGGGTGTTGCCTCTGCCGTCGTCAGGTCCGATCTCGGTAGCGAAAGCCTCACCGAAGACCACGGTGAAACATGCCAACGCCGCTACCCATCCGGCCCACACCCAGCGACGGTTGAGGAATCGACCGGTCGGAAAGATGTAGAGGAGAAAGCACCAAGGGGATCACCAATGCGAAGAAGAACGCCGTGTTCGCCCATGTGATGGCCACGACATCGATAGCCGTCGGATTGACGGGTGGCTCGGTCCCCACGATGTGACTGGCAATGCCCTCGACCACGAGTCCGGTGCCGACGAACAAGAAGACCCAGGCGATGCGGTTTCCAGGTGGCTGACACCGGCAACCAGAGCAACCCAAATCCATGGCCACCTTGCCCTTCGTTGCGCCATGTGGAGATTCTTGTCGGAGATCCGTTACGAGACCGTGACGAACCGCGCTAGATCGGCGTATCGCTCAGCGTCTGGCGCATGTGATGTTCCTATTCGGTACGGTCGACATCTCGGTAGGCCTCTCTTCCGAGACGCCAGCCCGTCCTCAATCTCGCAATGCCAGTCCAACGACCAATCAAGCCTTCGCCGTGTGGTGAAGCAGCTGGCGGCACCGACAGCCGGGCCTGTCGAGCCTGACGGATCGACTCGGCGATGACGTGGCTGATCGAGATTCCGGCAAGAGCCCACAGAACCGTATTGGACAAATCGAACAACTCGGTTTGCGGCAAGACGACAAAGGCGACCACTGAAGCGACGAGTACCACCCAGAACACGCCGATCTGAATGCGAGGTCGTGGTCGCTCTCGGCCTTCCCAGACCCGCCCTCCTGATCGCATGATCCAGACGAAGAAGACAGCCATTCCCAACGTCCAAAGTGTCACCGCTACCAACAGCCCAACCGTGACTTCGACCCGACCGTCCTCTCCTGCACCCAGTAATCCGAAGATGCTCAGCCAGGCGATGGACGAAGCGACGACGAACACACCTAGACGGAGTTGACTCTTGGGTTCTGGACCGGCCCGTCCTACCAGTTGATCGGCCAAGTCTGCAGGGTCACCAAACTCGGAATCTGGCGTGGATCCGCTGTCTCGTAGATACGCCTCGATCTCCGCAACTAGCTCACCGACCCGCTCACCATCGACTCCGCGGTGGCGCAAGGCGACGACCAGGCGGTCGATCCAATCGGAATGTGTCACGATGTCACCTCGAACACGTCGTCGACGGCCCTACGTATGTGTTCCCACTGGGCTTTCCTCCGAGCGGTCTCCTCTCGACCTGCTGACGTGACTTCGTAGTACTTGCGAGGCGGACCGTCATCACTATCCCTCCAAGAGCTCGTCACAAAGGAGGCATCCTCCAGCCTTCTCAGCAGCGGATACAACGTTCCCCCGGTGACCTCACCGAATCCACCAGCACGCAGTAGGCGGGCGATCTCATAGCCATAGGCGGGTCGTTGTGCCAACAGGCCAAGGACCGCTGACTCGATTGGCTTCCATTTGCCGATCAACACGACTCCAAGGTAGGTAGAGACTCTATCTACCTTCGTCGAGCAACCGATCCCAAGCGAAACCGCCAATATCTGACACCGTCCGGAATCGGCCCCTCGAGTGCGTCTTTGCCTCTCGAATCGCGTCTTACTACGACGGCGTGTAATCCCCGGGGATGTTGGCGGCACGACCCCGACACCCATCTTCAATCAATACCACCGCCAGGTCGCCAGTCTCCAGCAGGTTGAACTCATACACGCCTTCGACGTCTTCGCCACAGTCGGGGTCAGTTATGAGAACGCTTGTTCCTTCAAACCTGGCGTTGAGCACGATCTGCGGACTGGTCCCATTCGGTGCCCAATGAAGGGTTCCATCGTCCATGATCTGTAGGAACGCTTCGCCCCCGGGGTCTTTTGCCAGGTAAGTCCCCGCCATGTCTTCAAAGGACACTGGTGACGGGGCTGAAGCGGAGGTTCCCTCGGACATATCGGTGGATGTTGTCTCCACCAGAGGGGTGGTCGTCGTTGCCGAGGACACGATCGTGATCGGTCCTGGATCAAAGCCGCCTCCCGTCGTGACCGAGGTTTCGGCCGCACACGCTGTAAGCAGCCCTACAACCAACGCCAGCAAGGGTCTCAGCGCCAAGAGCCTGCTCATCAGATCCCTCCATGAGTGCACGTCACGGTCTCAATTCAACCCGTGTGTGTCGGCATGGCCATCGGGGTTTACCCCTACCGAACCGGCAATGCCTCGTTGTGCCCCACCGGTTCAGCCAAGTGTGCGAGGCGCGGAGTCGGATGTGAGCGTTGTGCTCGTCGTGGTCAAACGCCGATCAAACAGATCGGTAGCAGTATCACCCACAACGGAGACCGTCCGGGATCAGGCACGCCGATCGCTATTCGGGCTGCTGACGTTCGCCTCTTACAACCACTGCCAAGAGCGCAAGGGCGCCAAGTCCGAT
>DASUUP010000484.1:0-8533 GCA_036373995.1 Acidimicrobiia bacterium | reverse complement strand
GGAGTGAACGGCGAGGATCGCCTCCCGTCCCTCGACGTCAGGTGCGTCCACGGTGATCTGCCGGTCGAAGCGACCGGGCCGCAGAAGGGCCGGGTCGAGGATGTCGGGACGGTTCGTGGCCGCCATGACGATGACACCTGTCGTGCCCTCGAACCCGTCGAGCTCGACGAGCAGCTGGTTCAGAGTCTGTTCTCTCTCGTCGTGACCGCCACCGAGACCCGCGCCACGGTGACGACCGACGGCGTCGATCTCATCGATGAAGATTATGGCCGGGGCGCTCTGCTTGGCCTGCTCGAACAGGTCACGCACCCGGGCGGCACCCACACCAACGAACATCTCGACGAAGTCGGAGCCCGAGATGGACATGAAAGGAACTCCCGCCTCGCCGGCCACCGCGCGGGCGAGGAGGGTCTTTCCGGTGCCGGGAGGGCCGAACAGCAAGACGCCCTTGGGGATCTTCGCCCCCATCTGTCGATACCGGTCGGGGTTGGCGAGGAAGTCCTTGATCTCCTCCAGCTCCTCTTTGGCCTCCTGGAGACCGGCGACGTCGTCGAAGGTGACTTTCGGCTGCTCCTTGCCGACGACCTTGGCCCGCGACTTGCCGAATTGCATGACGCGGTTCCCGCCGCCCTGCATCTGCATGAAGATGAAGACCATGAACCCGAGCAGGAACAGCCAAGGGAGGAAACCGATCAACAGCTCCCAGAAGCCGGCGGGCTCCTCGTCGACGTCGAGCTCGACATCGTTGGCGATGATGATGTCAGTCAGCTGAGTCTCAAAGCCCTCGACGTAGGCAGCGACGTGGTCGAAGGTCGCTGGCTCGGCTTCGTCGATGTCGCCAGAGCGGCCCTGGGCCCGGTGGGAACGAGCAAGGAGGACGACCTGTGAGTATTTCCCGTCTTCGACGTTCTCGACGAATTCGGAGATGGGGATCTCTTCGGGGCCGGCGACCTGATCGAACCACCACGAGAACAGGATGGCGACGAGGATGATCGACATCCCGTAGACGATGAGGGTTCGCAGGGTGCGGTTCACAAGACCTCGGTTCTGGAGGGGGTTCGGCTAAATGGTACGCCGGTTGGCCCCGTAGTCGAACCCCGTCGTCCCCGGGATTGTTCCCTCGCCGGTCGCCGTCAGCCCTCTTCCCCCATGACGCCCACGTAGGGCAGGTTCCGATACTTCCCCGCGTAATCGAGGCCATACCCCACCACGAACTCCGGGCCGATCGAGAAGGCAACGTACTTGACATCGATGGGCACCCGCTGGATACCTTCCTTGAGGAGGAGAGTGGCGATCTCCAGAGTTGCGGGCTTGCGCACCTTGAGACTCTTGATGAGGTAGTTGAGGGTCAATCCCGAGTCGATGATGTCCTCAACGATCAAGACGTGCCGGTCCTCGATCTCCTCGTCGAGGTCCTTGAGAATCCGGACAACACCGGACGTCTGGGTCGAGGCTCCATAGGAAGAGACGGCCATGAAGTCGAACTCACAGGGGAGGTCGATGTGCCTCGCCAGGTCGGCCATCACCATGAAGGCACCCCGAAGAACACCGACCAGAAGCACTTCCTTTCCTGCGTAGTCCTCGGAGATCTGCTTTCCGAGCTCTGCGAGCTTCGTCTCGATCTCCTCAGCTGTGATCAGGGGCTTGATGTCCATCCCGGTCCTTCGAACGATGGGGCTATGAGCGTCTTGGGCGCTGGGTCGGCAAAGGTAGCCAACAATGAGACATCACACCAACGCTCCTACTCGACTCTGACGACCGCCCTGTCGCGGACGACACTGCGACCGCCTTCGAGCTCTTGCCGCGGCGACTCGGCACTCACCACTGACCAGACGCGGTCGACCAGGTCGGCGCTCACCTCCACACCCTGTCTCTCCAGCCACCGTCTAACGAGCCGATCCGCCACGACTCGGGGCAGGGTGGCGAGGACGCTGATCGCAAGCGCATCCGGCGGGACGCCGACGGTCAATTGGTCCAGGAACTCTGCATACATGCGCAGCCCCGCCGCGGTGCGGGCCATCGCCTCGTCCAGCCTGGGGTTCAGCTCACGCATGCGCGGCAGCACCACGTGTCTGATGTGATTGCGGGTGAGATCGAGATCGGCGTTCATGGGGTCGTCACGGAAATCGAGGCCGGCCAGGGCAGCGATCTCACGAGTCTCCGACCTGGTCACAGACAGGATCGGGCGATAGACGTTTGGCGGCCGGTGATAGGGAATACCACCGAGCCCGTCGATGCCGGTGCCTCGAATCAGATTGATCAGCATCGTCTCCACTGCGTCGTCGCGGGTGTGGGCGGTGAGGACGGCGCCATCGACACGCTCGAGAACGGCATAACGGGCCTCCCTGGCGCGGGCCTCCACAGAGCCACCCGGCTGGACATCGACCGAGACGGTCTCCAACGCGAGCCCGAGCCGGCCGGCGATCTGCTCGGCGGCGGCGGCGAGCATCTCGGATGCGGCGAAGCCGTGGTCGATGTGGATGACGGACACTTCTGCCCCGGACTCGATGGCCAAGTGCGCCAGCGCGGCCGAGTCGGCGCCTCCGCTCAGCGCCACCGTCACCGGGCCAGGAGGCAGCCGCGTCCTCGCCCGGGCGGAGTCGACGAGCTCTGTCAGGCGACGCGTTGCAGCCACTGCGCCGGATCCTCGATCTCGGCGAGGTCGGGGAGACTGCTTGCCCCCCGGAAAGCGAGGCCCACCGCGTCCCAACCCGCTTCACGCTCGACGGCGTGCACGAACCGCTCACCCTGCTTGTACTGCTTCATCTTCATCTCGAGCCCTGTGAGCCGGAAGAAGGCGGCCGTCCTCTTGTCCTGCCGCCTGGCCTTCAGGATGCGGCTCATTCGCTCCTGTGACTTGAGCCGATCGGCGCCGACGCGGTCCATGACGACGTGACCATGGCCCTCGAGCAGAGACATGAGGGCTTGCACCTTGTCGACGACTGCGTTCTGCTCCGGTGAGCCGAACAACCCGAGGAGACCGCGCTCGTCAACGATGGGAAGACCAGCGGATCTCCGCGATCCGATCTCTTCTATAACCCTGCCCAGCACTCCAGATTCGGGCCGGGAAGACTCGACCAGCTCTCCAACCAAACCAAGGAAGTAATCACGCATCCACGGGACCCCCTGAAACTGAGCACGGTGGGTCAACTCATGCAGGGCGACCCAGAAGCGAAACTCCGATGGCTTGAACTGGTGGTTCCGTTCCAGCTGGAGGATGTTCGGGCCAACGTACGCGACGACGTCACCGGCCTCACCCGAAGGCAGGACCAACTCGTATTGGCCAAGCACACGGCGAGCCAGGAGGCTGAGCACGGCCCGGGTCTCGACGGCCATGACACGCTCCGCCATCATCGCGGCTGTCTGACTGCGGGTCCCCGACTCCTCCATCCGCTCCGCCAGTTTGCGTCGCGCGGGTTCGGTGAGACGTGCGAACGTCGCCACGTTTCGGTCTATCCACTCTGGCCTGTCGATCACCAGGGTCTGCGGAGAGCCGGGTAGGGAGAGACCCGTGGCCCCCGGGACGATCCGAGAGACTTCGTCGGTCACTCCGGTCATCTCCTCGGTCAGAGCGAGGGAGTGATAGGTCTCGGCCAGGGGGTAGGTGCCGGCCAACCTCCCGGAGAGACGACCCCGTGAGGACTGTGACGGGGTCACTCTTCGACGATTCGGTACCGCTTGCGCACGACGTCGGTGAAGTACTTGATCGCGGTGACGAGGATCACGATGACTCCAAGAGCCAAGCCGGTCGGGATCATGTAGCGATATGTCCAGTCGGCAACCGGCTCTGCAGCCTCTTCTTCGACTATGGAAACGGCGGGGCTGAGCCCACTTTGAATGGTCGTGGTGGTGCTACCCGCTCCGTCGTCCTCGGCACCCTCCTCGCCTTCCGACGCGGCGAGGACCGACAGGGAGAAGCTGGCCACGAGGGCGGTAATCAATAGAAGTAACAACGAGTTCCGAGCCGTCCGACTCATGTTCGCCAGCCTACCGCTCGCCACAAACGGGGGCGAAACTCTCGAAGATCAAGCCGTAGACGTCGACTCGTGCCGGATCAGCTCCTTGACTTTGTCCTCCAAGGAGTCCGGCATGTCCTCGGAGAGGTGGTCGCGGACTACGACCTTGAGACGACGATAGAAGTCGAAGGAGTCGTGACAGCCCCCACAATCGTCGAGGTGGCTTCGCACACTGGCCGCCGTCTCGTCGTCGAGCTCGGCGTCGAGATACTGGTAGAGCTGATCCTGAGCGTCGCCGCAGTCGCACTTGTGACTCATGGTCTTTCCGCATCCTCGGGGAGGAGCCCCCGATTGCTTGCAAATTCCCACAACCTCTTTTGCATCGCTTTTCTTCCGCGATGGAGTCGTGACATGACCGTACCGATCGGAATGTCGAGAATCTCGGCGATCTCCTTGTAGGAGAAGCCCTCCAGATCGGCGAGCAAGACCGGCATGCGGAAGTTCTCGGGCAGCTCCTCGACAGCCGCCTTGATGTCTGACTCGACCAGACCGTCGAGGACCCGGTCCTCGGTCGTGCGTGACACGTCCACCGTGTCCTCGGAACCGAGACGTCGATAGAGGTACAGGTCCTCGACGTCACCCAGGTCGGTCTCGGTCGGTCGCCGTGACTCCTTGCGGTACTTGTTGATGTAGGTGTTGGTCAGGATGCGGTAGAGCCACGCCTTGAGATTGGTCCCCTCCTCGAACGTGTCGTAGGCCCGATATGCCTTGAGGTAGGTCTCCTGGACGAGGTCTTCGGCGTCGGCGGGATTGCGGGCCATGCGCATGGCAGCGGAATAGAGCTGTCGGGAGTACTGCAACGCATCCCGCTCGAAGTTCGCCTGATCGGCCATGGGAACGAGACGGTAGCCGGGGTGGAAAAGTCGGACGATTCAGGCGATATCGGCCGTTGCTCCGAGCCGGAGAGGGGAGTCGAACCCCTGGCCTATTCATTACGAGTGAATTGCTCTACCACTGAGCTACTCCGGCGGAGCTCCGATTTTAGATGGAGGCCCAGCGCTCGGCCAGATCAACCGGTCTGTGTCGATTACCTCCCCCTATGGGTCCAAGAACGACACAGAACGAAAAGCACACCAGATTCACTCGTCGGATCCCAGGGACGAGAAGAGGTTGGCCAACACCAGCTCACGACGCAGGTTGGATTGGATGTCGACGACGGCGTCGAGCACCGACTCGGCCGACGACACTGCCCGACGTGGCGCGACGTCGGTGAGTGACCCCAGATCGACATCATTGTTTCGGATGGGACCTCCGAGCTGGAGGGACGCCGAGTCGGAGTACCACGAGGCGAGGATCTCGAGACCGCTGACCAACAGCGACATCTCGGCGCGAC
This sequence comes from Acidimicrobiia bacterium, assembly GCA_036373995.1. Taxonomy (GTDB): domain Bacteria; phylum Actinomycetota; class Acidimicrobiia; order Spongiisociales; family ZC4RG35; genus JANQRA01. The sequence continues at coordinate 3,184 of DASUUP010000484.1, read as the reverse complement.
GCCTGGCCCGCTGCGTCTTGTCCTTGGGTAGGTCATCGGGTATGGACTCATCCACGAGCGGAGCCAGCTCCTCGAGCACGACAGACGCCAGTCGCTGACCATCACCGGGATGCGGTGAGACCTGTCCCGGGATCGACAGCCACAGCTCACGGAACCGGGCCACCTCCGGCTGGCTCATCAACGAGAGGGCCAGCCCGGGACGCCCTCCGGACACCACTGCCACGCCATGGGCTGCGTCCTCCGCCAACCCACGTGCCACGAGCGCATCGACTAGCTCGGGCAGTGGAACCCTGCCCATGTGAACGGTGCGGCAGCGGGAGGCCACAGTGGGCGGGAAGTCGTCCTCGGACTCGGCGACCAGGAGGAATACGACCTCCGCCGATGGCTCCTCGAGTGTCTTGAGCAAGGCATTCGCTGCCTGATCGGTCATCGCACCTGCGTCCGGAAACAGGAATACGGTGCGATCGGCTTCCACCGGCGCCAGTGACGCCCGGGAAACGACCTCACGAGCCTGGTCGACGCCGAGGCTGGTCGCTCCTTCGGGCTCCAGCACCCGAAGATCGGGGTGGTGTGCGGCCAGGGCCAGCCGTCGGGCGCGATCGTCGTCGACGCCGCCGAGGAGACCCGCGGCGAAACGCAGCGCCACAGCCTCCTTGCCCACCGATTGCGGGCCCACGAACAAATAGGCCTGGCCGGGTTGGCCCAGCTCCGACTCCAGGAGGCCCACGACTCCGGCGTGGCCGATAACGTCGTCGAACAGGCCGGTCACAGGATCACCTCGAGAATCCGGGAGACCATCTCCTCGACGCCGAGACCCCCGTCGAGAACCTCCACCTTGTCTTCGGTCTTGGCGAGCTCGAGGTAGGCGTCACGGACCGCTGTCTGAAAGCCGATCCCCTCCTTGCCGATGCGATCAGGGGAGTCCTGACGGTCGAGGGCCACATCCGGGTCTACGTCCAGCACGAATACGAAGTCGGGGAGAACACCGTCGAGCCCGGTCTCGTTGATCATCCGGACCTTGTTCTCTCCGAGCCCCCGGGCACGGCCTTGATAGGCAATCGAGGAGTAGTAACTGCGGTCGGATATCACCCAAGAACCCGCCTCGAGCGCCGGCCGGATGACGTCGTGAGCCAGCTCGGCGCGCTGTGCGGCGAAGAGGAAGACCTCGGCCCATTCGTCCAGGGTCTCCGAGTCGAGGAGGAGTGAGCGAACCACCTCACCCACGGCGGTACCACCTGGTTCCCGAACGAGAATGGCCTCGATCCCTCGCCGATCCAAGGCCTCCAAAAGGGCCCTGCCCACGGTGCTCTTGCCACTCCCGTCAACACCCTCCAGGGCGACATATCTACTCACCTGAGACACGGTAACCAGCGGTTGGGACACGGTGGGAGAGATTGACATAGCCCCCCGAGTTGGTGTCAACTGCCCAGCAATGCCCAAGAGTCTTGTCATTGTCGAGTCGCCGACGAAAGCCCGAACCATCTCGGCTTTCTTGGGGTCGGACGCCACCGTCGAGTCGTCGATGGGACACATACGCGACCTTCCGCGGTCTGCCTCTGAGATCCCGAAACGGGTCAAGGACGAGGACTGGGCGCGCCTCGGAGTCAACGTCGAAAACGACTTCGAGCCCCTCTACGTGGTCCCGAGAGAGCGCAAGAGCCAGGTCAAGAAGCTGAAGGACCTCCTCGCCGACGCCGAGGAGCTCTACCTGGCAACCGACGAGGACCGCGAAGGTGAAGCCATCGCCTGGCATCTGGTGGAGGTCCTCAAACCCAAGGTCCCCGTCAAGCGGATGGTGTTCCACGAGATCACGCGTCTCGCCATCGAGGAGGCCTTCGCCAACCCCCGCGACCTGGACGAGCGGCTGGTGTCGGCCCAGGAAGCCCGGCGCATACTCGACCGTCTCTATGGCTATGAGGTCTCGCCGGTCCTCTGGAAGAAGGTGCAGCCGAAACTCTCCGCCGGTCGAGTGCAGAGCGTGGCGATACGGATCGTCGTGGAGCGCGAACGGGAACGTATGGCCTTCGTACCAGCCGGCTACTGGTCCATCGAGGGCTCCTTCGCTCCCGCAGACGACCTGGACAAGACGTTCGACGCCACCCTGCTCCGGGTCGACGACCAGAAGGTGGCCACCGGGAAGGACTTCGATGCCGGGGGGAAGGCCAAGGGCGATGTCGTGGTGCTCGACCAGGACACAGCCACGACGCTGGCCACGAATCTCCAGGACTCGTCGTTCGAGGTGCGATCCGTCGAGTCGAAGCCGTACACGCGCAAGCCCTATCCCCCTTTCCGCACGTCGACTCTCCAACAGGAGGCCGGCCGCAAGCTCCGCTACTCGTCGTCGCGCACCATGTCGGTGGCCCAACGTCTCTACGAAAACGGGTACATCACCTACATGCGGACGGATTCGATCGAGCTGTCCGCCTCCGCGATCAGCGTATCGCGGTCGCAGATCACCAAACTGTACGGCACCGAGTACCTGTCGCCCTCACCCCGCAAGTACTCAGGCAAACAGGCCAAGGGCGCTCAGGAGGCCCACGAGGCAATCCGTCCTGCCGGCGATTTCCTCACCCCGGAGCAGGTCGCCAACGACGTCGGGCCCGATGAAGCGGCCCTGTACGACCTCATCTGGAAGCGAACGGTTGCCTCCCAGATGGCTGACGCCAAGGGCGTCACAGTGTCGGTGAGACTCTCCGCAACGGCCAGCTCGGGCGAGGACGCCCTGTTCGGCGCCTCGGGGCGGACCATCACCTTCCCGGGTTTCCTCCGCGCGTACGTCCAGGGCTCGGACGATCCCGAGTCGGAGCTGGACGACCGGGAGAAGATCCTGCCTCCGCTCGATGAGGGCGACGCCCTCGCCGTGGAGAGGCTCGAGCCCACCGGTCACGAGACCAGACCGCCCGCCCGCTACACCGAGGCCTCTCTCGTTCAGAAGCTGGAGGAGCTCGGGGTTGGACGACCCTCCACATATGCCTCGATCATGACAACCATCCAGGATCGCGGCTACGTCTTCAAGAAGGGCTCGGCCCTGGTCCCGACCTTCACGGCCTTCGGAGTGGTCGGTCTCTTGGAGAAGCACTTCCCCAACCTCGTCGATTACGAGTTCACGGCCGAGATGGAGTCCGATCTCGACCGCATCGCCGGGGGCGAGGAAGAGTCCGTTCCCTGGCTGTCGGCCTTCTAC
>DASUUP010000483.1:0-9114 GCA_036373995.1 Acidimicrobiia bacterium | reverse complement strand
CCGGTAGCAGGGAGGCGCGTCGGGGCATCCACAGCCAGCGGATGCTGACGCCACGAAGACGCCACTGGGATACATAACCAGGATGGTCTCGGCGGTGCCGACGCGCCCGGACGTCAAACGCGTCGCCAGTCATCGACAGGTCGAGTCGATCTTTGGACGGCTTCTCCAAGGGTCGCAGGCTCCGCCCGGCGACTCGTCGGACGAGACACACTCTGCTCCACCATCGAACGTTTTTCAGCAATCAAGACCGACCAGCGGATTTGGTTGCGCAGCCGTTGGTCGTCGAGTACGAGTTCGCGAATCGCCGCCGGGAGATGCTCGCGCTGCCACCGGCACTCGATCCGTCCGTTCTCGTCCTCGCCTTCCGGCGCAGCAGCACGTGCAGCCTTGACGGCATACGCGGCCCTCGGTGGAGCATCTCCACTCAGGTCATTTCGGCTCTTCTCAAGGGTTGACGCCTGCGTACTGCACCTTAAGGGTCTTGTGGGGCGGCCGTGGGGCTAACGACGTGAGACGTGGTGAGAGAGAGTGACTGTGACGCGACCTGCCGGAGGGCATCGGTGAGGTCGGGCGCACGGTTCCAGGAGCCCGCCCTGGGCTACAGGTATCCCATTTCCTGGGCCTTGGCGAACGCCTCGGTACGGTTTCGGGCCCCGAGCTTGACGATGGCAGATGACAGGTAGTTGCGCACGGTTCCTTCGGCGAGGTGGAGCCGTTGCGCGATCTCCACGTTGGGATGTCCTTCACCGACCTCTCGCAGGACTTCTCGCTCCCGGTCAGTGAGTGGGTCGCTGCCGGCCCATGCGGACACTGCGAGCTCCGGGGCGATCACACGGTTGCCTGCTGCCACCCGCCTGAGGGTCTCGGCTAGATCTTCGATGGGTGAGTCTTTGAGAACATATCCAGACACCCCGGCGTCGAGTGCCCGTCGCAGATAGCCGCTTCGGGCGAAGGTGGTCACGATCACGACTCGGACCGTCGGATGGTCCTTGAGACGAGAAGCCAGCTCGAGTCCCGTCATTCCTGGCATGGCGATCGTCCTCAACCTCATCATCGGACCGACCTCGGAGCAGGTGCCGCCGCCGGTGTGGATCATCTTCGGTCTCGGCGCACTCGCCGGAGTTCTCCATCCCACCTCTCCGATATTGAGGCTTCCGAAGGTGGCCAGTACACGACTGCTGGTTCTCACCGTGGCATTGGCCGTTCCCGTGATGTTCTACGTCTTCGACCATGTCGGCCTTCAGGCCAGTGGTGTCGCCACCGACCCACATTGGGAGGGCTCTCACTATCAGTTCGTCGCCGAGTTGGGTCTCCATCTCATCCTCTTGGGCATAGTCACCTCCAGCGTGTTCACCGGTCGACGAATCACGGCGTGGATGACCGGACTGGCTGCGGCTGTGATGGGATCGGCTTCCGTTGTGTTCCCTGATCAGACCTCGAGCCTTGGGATCGGATGGGGACTCGCTCTGGCTGTCTGGGGTCTGGTCTTCATCGCCATAAGCGAATCCGAGGGCCGCAAAGACGGAACATCCGACCCGTCGGTAGTTAGGTCCGTGTCAGACGCCGAGTCGATGACATGATCGGGCAGAAACTACGGGTGATCACCGGTTGGGCGCTGCTCGTGGGAGCGGTCGGCGTCTGGGTGGACGCCTGGCTGTCGTGGGATAACCGTCAGGGATCCTGGGGTCTGATCCCGGCCTATGTCGGCACAGTCGTGGGGCTGGTCTGCTTCCTTTTGGTGGTGGGCAAGGTGGCGGGTAGCTGGCCTACCATCCTGGCCGGACTTGGGGTCGCGAGCACCTTTGTCTTCTGGGGCAGCTACCCCTCGAATGCGCTATTCGGTGGTGTCGGCTCCGTGCTTATCGGGATATCCGTCCTATGGCTTCCTGGATGGGGCAGGCTGGCCTCTCCGCTTTGGGTCGCGGCGGGGACGTTCGAGGCCCCCCAACCAGGGGTCAGATGGGGGCCGATTTCCGGATTCACCCTGATAGGGGCAGGGCTCGCGGTCACCGGCGTCTTCATCCTGTTCGGCTTGAACCCGGCGGACGAGTCGGAACGTTCGCGGAGAGGCCAGATCGACCGGACCGGGGGGACGAGCAGGAACGTGGCGGAAGACCACGCGTGACTGGCGTTGCGGCCACCGCTGGCCCCGGCCCAATGATGCAGGCGCTGATCGTTGCGGCTACAACCGCCGCCGCCGCAACACTCCCCTCCATCCTCATGTTCTCGTGGTTGTCCCAGTTGGTTGACATGACCAACGTCGCACCGCTGCCCAGCATCGCCATCGGGCTGTCGATGGCCTTCGTGGTGCTGGCTCTGCCTGCCGCGGGATGGGGATGGGTCGTGGCACAGGTGGCGGACCAGGCGGCCTGGCCGATCATCCGGACCACTCTCCGAGTGGCGCCGCCCACCTTCGCCGTGGTCGGGGTCGCCGTGGACTTCTCCCAATTCTTCATCGACTACGTGTGGCGGTGGCATCGCCTCGCGGTGCACGGGTTGTTCGCCCTGTCCTTCGCGGTGGGCATGGCTATCTTCCTCGGGATGGTGACCTGGCGGGTCGCACGGGTTCTGACCCCAAACACCGAGGAGGCCAGATCCCATCCGATTCCCGGACGCGTCGGAAAACGTGTCGCCCTAGCGACCGGGCTGGGTGTAATCGTCGGAGCTGTCTTGTCACTGCCACTGGGCTGGGCCGTCGTCGGTGGAATGGGACGCCAGATGCTCGCCCCGCTCTACCTCGTGCTAGCCACAGCCACGTGCACTGGCGGGTTCGTATTCGGCCGCTCGCTGGCTCAACTCGAGCGAACGCACTAGCGCCGTGAGGTTTCCCACGTCATATCTGATATCCAGACCCGAGATGCCAAGTTATCCGTCGCGAAGGGATTCCAACTTGGACTTCCTTGGATGCCGCATGTCGTAGCGATGCGCTATGAGGGACTTCGGGACAGCAGAGATTCCGCGACAAGTCGGCGAGTGGAGCACACGACACAATCTGGGAGAGCCTCTCGACCTGAGAGGCGCTCATCGTGCGCGACGGTGTGGAGCACGCATGGCGCACCCGATGGCGGAATCGTGGAGCTGGGGGATTTGAACCCCCGACCCCCTTCGTTGCGAACGAGGTGGTCAAAACCCTCTGACCAGGAAGTTTAGGCCCAGATTCGGGTCTTGTGCCGTGCCTGTGCCACCACCATCGTAAAACGCCATGCCTGTAGAACAAGCCACGTGAGATGTCGGGTGAAGCGTCGATGACATCCGGAGAGTTGCCACCGTGGGCTGCGGCCGAGAACGTATCTACGACCGCAGATAGGTCAGGACCAGGAGACGGTGAAACCGAACGGGTTCGGCGACCGCGAGGTAACGATCGAGTTGCGAGACATCCTCGCGACGATGATCCTCCCCGAGTGTCGTACATGGAGCTTCTTGCTGGTCAGGCGTACTCCCTGAGAATCCCGCCCGGCAGGTCCTGGGAACGGTCCGCCGTCTCAGCCAGTTCTTTCACGACCCCGCGGTACTGGCGCTGTGCCCCGCTAGCGCGGAGGTCGGCGAACTCCACCTCATCCAATGTGGGCTCGAGGTCGCCCAGGGCCGCGGATGCTGTGACCTTTATGACTTCACTCTCGATGAAGAGCCGGCCAACGCTATCCGGCTCGGCCTCGACAGTCGCCAGCAGTTCGACTGCTCCACGCGTCTGACCTCTTGCTGCCATGGCTTTGGCGATACGCACGAGGGTGGCGAGCATCTCAGCGACCATGCCGGTTCGTTCGGCGACGCTGAGGCTCTCGACGAATGCGTGCTGGGCACCGGCGGGGTCGCCGCCGGCAAGCCTGGCATCTCCCAAACCGAACAAGGCTATGTGCAGCGTGCGGAGAGAACCGAGCCTCCGAGCCCTATCCGCTGATTGAGAGAACAGGTATGCGGCGTCGTCGAGGCGGCCTTCCCGCATGGCGAGCCGGGCTCGATGGCCATAGTTCCATGACATATAGAAGAGCTCACCCAACGGCTCCAGCCGCGCACGGCTCTCATCCAACAACAAGCCGGCGTGGTTGATTTCGCCAGTGGTCAGCAGGGCGAAGGCTTCGAGAGTCTTGAGTCCCGCCGCCCAGAAGCGACCTGTCTCCCAGCCGTTCCAGGCGGGCCCTTCGGCGAGGGCCGTCGCCTCTTCGATGATCGGGGGAATCTCGTTGATGCGGCCCAGATACAACAAGGTCTGCGCTCTGAGGTGGGAAGCCATGAGCAGACTCTCTGGATCGTTGGAGACCCGTGCGACCGACAAGGCTTCCTCGGATGTGGCATCGGCGATGTCGTGGCGACCGAGAACCCCGGCGAATGCAGCCTGGACCGCCAGAGCGCTGGCACGGAACGCTGGACCCTGGCGCTGTTCGTCGTCAGTCCGGACGTGCTCCAGGGCCGGGTCTAGCAGTGCCAGGCCCGCGTGATACCACCCGCGGAGCTCATGGGCCCACCAGAGCGCTCCGACCATCTGATGGAGCTGATCCGAGTTGTTGGTGTTGACGTGATGACGCCAGGCAAGTCGGAGGTTATCGAGATCTGGTTCCAGGCTCACCATCATCTCGCTCTGGTGTGGAGAGTGGACGGAGTCAAAGGCTTTCCTGGCCAAGTTGGCGTAGTACGCCGCGTGAAGTTGCAGGACTTCCGAGTGCCGCTGAGTGTCGCTCGCCGACTCTTGCTCGGCGAACTGGCGCAGTAGCTCGTGTACCGAGTAGCGCCCCGTTTCCGGATCCGCCCACAACAGCGACTTGCGCACCAGTCCGGCAAGGTCGCGAAGCGAAGCACCGGTCACGGATTCGGCGGCTTCTCTGGTGAAGCCGCCACGAAAGATCGAGAGGGCGGCAAACGTTCTCCGCTCAGCCATGGACAGAAGATTCCAGCTGTATTGGAAAACGGCTCGGACGCTGCGATGCCGGTCCGGTACGTCCACGGCCGTGGACTCGAGGAAGTCGACGTTCTTGCTGATCTCAACGGCGATATCAGGGATCGACAGGACATCGACCCAGGCAGCCGCGAGAAGTATCCCCAGCGGCATGCCCTCGGTGAGACGAAGGATCTCACCCAGAGACGCCACGTCCTCCTCACCCAGAGCGATACCAGGCTGGATACGACGGGCCGAGTCTAGAAAGAGCTGAACGCCGCTCGCCTTGAGGGCGTTACCGGAGGTTGCCCACACCGTGTCAAGACCTCCCAGGGACAGGACGGCCTCGCCGGAGATTTCAAGTCTCGACCGCGAGGTGGCGATCACGTCGATGCCCGGTGCCGCCTCGAGTATGGCGGATACGATCTCAGCGCCATCAGCTAAATGCTCGAAGTTGTCGAAGACCAAGAGCTGGGTGCGCGGTGACAGGTACTCGAGAAGTTGGGTGCGGGGGTCTTCGCGCGAAGAGAGAGAAACGCCGACCGTCTCGGCGACGGTCTGGACGATGTCGTCACTCGCAGAGATGTCGGCGAGGGCAATGAAGTACACACCGTCGGGATAGTCGGATGTGAGGTTGGCGGCGGTCTGTACCGCAAGGTGGGTCTTGCCCGTGCCGCCGGGAGCGAGGATCGTCACCAGCCGGTTGTCGTGCAAGAGCTTCTGGATCCGGGCAACCTCGGCGTCACGACCGATCAACTCGGTGATCTGCTCGGGCAGGTTGTTGGGCACCGCGTCAAGAGACTTCAGCGGGGGGAAAGCGACGCCGAGGCCGTCCACGTCGAGTTGGAACACATGTTCAGGGCGAGTGAGATCCTTGAGCCGGTGCCATCCCATGTCCGTTGTGGAAAGGCCATCAGTGAGGTGATCCTGGACGAGGTCGTAGGTGGCCGCGGACATCACGGTCTGTCCGCCGTGAGCGATCGCCCGGAGCCGCGCTGCGCGGTTCACGACGGAGCCGTAGTAGTCACCAAGCTCGAGTTCTGCTACCCCGGTGTGAAGTGACGCCCGCACTCGGACCGGCCTCGGAGTCGGCCATTGGACGTTCGCCAGGCTGCGCTGCATGTTGGCAGCGCCCTCCACCGCTTCCTTTGCAGACCGGAAGACGATGAAGCGACTGTCCCCCTCGCCACGCGGTTTCACGGAAACACCGCCCTGGCTTTCGACCGCGAAGTCAATGGCGTCGTCGTGGAGTCGCAGCGCCTCCATCATGACCTCCGGAGCATCCTCCCAGAGTTTGGTACTGCCTTCCACATCGGTGAATAGGAACGTGACGGTTCCATCGGGAAGCTGGGTCACAAGAGCGAAGGCTAACGGAAAGGTCTATCCGCTGGCGATCGAGTCGAATGCGATACAGCCCCATGTGGACTCCATCCCAGTCTGGAATCTGTACCCCCCTCGCCTGAGCGAGGGCCCAAGCCAGGATGAGCCCTCCTCATCCCAATAATCAACGTCTCCACCCCAGCAGGGATCTGATCCCGACACGAACTCGGCTTCGAACTCTCATCCAACAGCCCGGCCACCCCTCACTCGCATACCGGACTAGCCACCGATGCACCGTCCGCCGGTCAACCCCATAACGGACCGTCTGATCCGTCACCGACGCACCCAAATCAAGAACCTCCCGCACCGCCAGCAACCGCCGCTCACTCACAGAAGCCGCCGCCAACACCACCAGTTCGGGTTGGAGCTCACTCTGCCGGACTACCCGGACAAAGAGCTCGATGAAGGAGGCAGTGAGCTGGTCCCCAGCAACCGGAGCTCGCCGGAGCGCCATGCGAACATTCGTCCTTCAGAGTCCTAGATAGGCGCGTCCTACGAGCTCGCTCGTCTGCAACTCCACACGATCGCCTTCGAGGACGACGCGACCGTTCTGCAGGACGTAGCCGCGGTCGGCGATCTCGAGGCTCTTTCGAACGTTCTGCTCGATCAGCAGGACGGTGATCCCCTCGTCGCGCAGCTGGCTGATGACCTGGAAGGACTGCTCGACCAGCAGCGGGGACATGCCTATCGAGGGCTCATCGAAGATGCAGAGAGTGGGCAGGGCCATGAGCGCCCGCCCTATCACCAACATCTGCCTCTCCCCTCCGCTGAGCGTGCGTGCCAGCGCTCTTTCCCGCTCCTCCAAGCGAGGGAACAGATGGAAGACCCGTTCGAGTGTCCTCTCATATCTGTCCCAGGCCCTGCGGTGGTAGGCACCCATCTCCAGGTTCTCCCGCACACTCATGTCGCGGAAGATCCCGCCACCTTCAGGGCCGTAGGCGATGCCGAGCTCACTGATGCGATGTGGATCCCGACCCTCGATGCGCTCGCCAGCGAACTTGATCATCCCGGAGGAGGGCTCGATCAATCCAACGATCGTCCTGACCAACGTGGTCTTGCCGGCGCCGTTGGCCCCGAGGACCGTGACGATCTCGCCTTCGTCGACACTGAGGGTCACATCCCACAGTGCCTTGACCGCCCCATATCCGGAGTTGATTCGATGAAGCCGCAACATCAGGTGTCATCTCCCAGATATACGGAGCGCACGGTCGGGTCCGCCGCGATGTCACCGGGGGCGCCCTCGGCGATCTTCTGACCGAAATGGAAGACGATGATCCGGTCACACACGCCCATGATCGCTTCCATGACGTGTTCGATGATCAAGATTGTGACCCCCCGGTCACGAAGCTGGGTGATCCGTTGCATCACCTGCTGCAGCTCTACCGGCGTGAGGCCCGCCATCGCCTCGTCGAGGAGAAGCATCTCGGCGTTGGTCGCCAGCGCCCTGGCAATCTCGAGATAGCGGCGACTGGCCAATGGCAGCTCCCGCACAGGCTTGTTCCGGTCGGAGAGAATCCCCATTGTCGCGATGAGCTGATTGACTTCCCGCTCGGCCTCTTCGTATTTGAAACGCCGCTCCGGGTTGCCATAGATCAGTGCGAGCCGCACGTTATCGAAAACCGTCATCCCATCGAAGAGCTTGGAGGTCTGGAAGGTGCGCGCCAACCCACGCCGGCTGATCTGGTCGGGGCGCAGCCCAGTGATGTCCTCTTCCTTGAATCTGATCGACCCGTCCTGCACGCGAAGGGCCCCCGAGATCAGGTTGAACATCGTCGTCTTCCCGGCTCCATTGGGCCCGATCAACCCGACGATCTCTCCTTGTTCGACCTCGAAGCTGGCGTCGTCGACAGCGGTCAGGCCTCCGAACCGGTGGGACACTCCGCGTACTTCCAGCATCCTCATCGTCTTTTGGCCCGTCGTGTCCGACGGAAACGGGTGAGGCGCATCCGCAGCTTGATCCACTGGATCTTGAGTCTGAAGTACCCCTTCTGAGCTAGCTCGACGAGACCGCCAGGCAACCACACAACCACGACGACCAACGTGAGCCCGAAGATGAGGAGGTACACGTACGGGTACTCGGTGATGAGGAACTCCTGCAGCGCTACCAGGACCGCCGCCCCGATCATCGGCCCGTACAGCTTGGACACTCCCCCGAGGATCGCCATCAGCACCGGCAGGAAGGAGATCAGTGGGTTGAAAGCGATTGACGGATCGATATAGCGAAAGCGCGTGGCCATGACGGCACCGGTCATGCCCATCAGCACAGAGCTGGCGGCGAACGTGAGCACCTTCAAGCGGGTCACGTTGACCCCGACGTGCTCCGCGGCGTCCTCGTTCTCGCCGATCCCCAGCAGGGCGAGGCCGGGACTGGCGTGACGAAGCAGGAAGTCGGCCACCAGCGTGGTCGCGAAGATGATGAGCAACAACAGATAGACGGTCTCGTTGGTGGCAGCAGTGACGTGTCTGCCCACCGTCCCATTGATATGGGTTTCCCACCATTGCACCGAGGTCCTTATCAGGGCGGCGACACCGAAGGTGAAGAGGATGAAGTAGACACCTTTGATCCGAAGCGTGAGCAGACCGATCGCCAGGGCCACCACGAACGCGGCCGCGCCACCCAGGAGAACGACTGCCTCGATGGGGAGACTGTCCCGTAGGAAGGCGGTGACGTAGACGCCCACGCCGAAGAGGCCGGCGGTGGCCAGGGAGATGTATCCGGTCGGCCCGGAGAACATGGTCCAACTGAGAGTGAGAATCGTATACATCAGCACCGTGATCAGGCTGATGCCGATCGACTCCGGGAGAATCGAGGGAGCAATCGCGAGGGCCGCGATGGTCACCGGTATGGCTACGAGAGCAGGCTT
>DASUUP010000482.1:0-6985 GCA_036373995.1 Acidimicrobiia bacterium | reverse complement strand
CGCCCCAGAGCCGGCGGTGATCTCAGGTCGGGTCTTCATCGACCTCGATGCCGATGGTGTCTTCGACGGCGCCACCGAGGAGGCTCAGGGCGACGAAGGGCTCCAGGGTGTTTCTGTTGGCATAGAGACGCCTGATGAGACCTTCATGGTCACCAGTGGATCCGACGGAGTGTGGACCGCGCAGATCGACCCGGGGCCGGCAGTGGTGACGCTCTCCGACAGAGCCGCCGTACCGGAGGGCTTCGTACCCAGCGGAGACAATCTGGGTCAGTTGGTCGAATGCGTGGCCGGTGAGGAATGCATGGTCGAGCCGATGGGGTTCATGGTGGCTCTTGCCCCTCCCGAAGACGTCAAAGAGTTCACGGCGGCGGAACATCCGCTCCCTGATCCCACCATCGAGTATCTGGTGGCTACAGCCCAGGATGATGTCACCCGGGCCGCGCTCGGAGAGGTATCTCACCTCCAGAACATAAGAGTGGCGGCATTGGACCGCTTGTTCTCGGAGTTTGGCCGCCGCATAACCGAGGACGACCTGCAAGAGGTCAAGACAGGGCTCGTCAACAGCCCTCCGCCGGTGCTTCAGGACGACGGCCCCGATCCGGAGGGCGGTAGCGCCGCCGGCGAAGTCGTCGCCGCTTACCTGCAGGCCAACTATCTGATCAACCAATCCAGGTTGGAGGAGCTGAGGGCCGAGGCGGCCGGCGAGGTACCGGACGTAACAGTCGATTACACCGAGGACCAGGTGATCGTCACGGCCGGGACGCCGATGACCCAGCTACATATCGACGCTATCGAAGCGACGGCCGTTCCCACATTGGAGGAGCAGCCAGAGGCCGGTCTGATGGCCGTTCTCGTGGTCCTCGTCTCACTCGTGGGGGTCTACCTCGCCACATTCCGTCCAGAATTCTGGTCGAGACCCCGAATGGTTTCGCTGCTGGGGATCATGGTGGTCCTCGCCGCAGCCTCGGTGCGCGCAGCGGTGGCAGCACAACGGGCTCTGGAAGGGGCCCCGGGAAGCCCTGGCTGGTACGTGTTGCCCGCCGTTGCCTTCGGATTCGTCACCGCGGTTCTATTCGACCAGAGGATCGCTGTCCTGATGGCGCTCGCCGTTGGTGTTCTGACTGCGGCCGGAACTCTGGACACCGGAGCCACCGTCTACGCGATTCTCGCCGCTCTGGCTCCGATTCCCTTCGTCTCCGCGGTGAGCACCCGCGGTTCGTTCCGCAATGCGGTGGTGTTCTCCTCGCTGGTGGCGGCATGCGTCGCCGCCGCCACGTCCTGGTTCTTCCACGTCGGCCCGACCGATCCCGACCTACAGGTCATTGGGCTCTCCGTCGCCTGGGCGTTCGGCGTCTCGGTCCTTGCCTCGCTCGTCGGGTTGGCCGTGCTCCAATTCTTCGAGTCGGCCTTCGACATCACCACGACGCTGGGTTTGCTCGATCTCACCGATCGCAACCACAAGGCCCTCCAGATGCTGCAGGACAAGGCATTCGGAACGTTCAACCATTCACTCATGGTCGGCACCCTCGCCGATGCGGCGGCGCGCTCGATCGGTGCCAACGCCCTGCTGGCCCGGGCCATGGCCTATTACCACGACCTCGGAAAGACGGAGAACCCGACGTTCTTCATCGAGAACCAGTTCGGCATCCCCAATCCGCATGATCAACTCGACCCACGGGAATCTGCCGAGATCCTGCGGAGCCACGTCACCTCCGGTGTGGCCCTGGCCCGCCAGTACAACATCCCGACCGAAGTGACCGAGGGCATCGTCAGCCATCACGGCGACGGTGTCATGCGCTACTTCTACGAGAAGGCGCGTCAGCAGGAGGGCGTGGACGTCGACATCGACGACTTCCGCCACATCGGGCACAAGCCACGCACCGCCGAGACCGCGATCCTCATGCTGGCCGACTCGTTGGAGGCGGCATGCCGGGCCAACTTCCAGTCGGCGGAGCCGACGCCGGACGCAATCGAGAAAGTGGTCGACCGTGTCATGGACGAGAAGCTGGAGGACGGGCAGCTGTCCGAATCGCCGCTGACGCTGGGCCAGATCTCCAGGATCCGTCAGGCCTTTCTCGAGTCGCTCGTCGGTCACTACCATCAACGAATCGCGTACCCGAACTTTCCCGGCAACTGATGGACGACCCGTCGTCTAGTACCCAGGGGCTGCAGCCCCCACCTCAACCACAGAGCACGCCCCCATGAGCGTGTTCGTGGCCGACGAGCAGAAGGAGACCGTCGGCCTGCCCGGTCTCCATGCCCTGGCCGAGATGGTGTTGCGCGAGGAGGGCTACCCCGAGGACGCCGAGGTGACACTCCTCTTCGTGGACGAGTCCGAAATGGCCTCCTACAACGCCCGTTTTCTCGACCGGGAGGGAGCAACCGACGTCCTCGCGTTCCCGGTCGAGGATCTGCTCCCGGGAGTGATCCCAGACGCCGACCCCCAAGGACCGCCCCTCATGCTGGGTGATGTCGTGGTCGCTCCCTCTTACGTTCGCCGTCAGGCCGATGAGCACGGCGTGAGCTTCGAGGACGAGATGGCACTCATGGTCACCCATGGGATCCTTCACCTCCTCGGTTACGACCATGTCGAAGACCAAGAGGCTGAGCGCATGGAGGAACGGGAGAGTCAATTGCTGGCCAAGATGGGTAAGCAGAGACGATGACCGTTGCCGCACTCGTCGTGGCTGGTCTCCTGTTGTTGATCGCCGCCTGGCTGAGGAGCGCGGGGACCGCCATAACGCGGGTCCCGCGTGCTGACGCTCTTCGAGATGCATCCGACGGGATCGCCGGCGCCGACACTGTGGCCCAGCTTCTCGAGAACAGGGAAGCGATCTCACCCGCGGTTGGCGTGGTCGCTTCGGCGTTCATGATCGTGGGTGCGGTGCTGGCCACCGCCATGCTGGTGGCCGACACCGGCTCAGGGTGGGAAACAGTCGCTGTTGCGGTGAGTTTCGGGGTGGTGTCTTTCCTGATCGGGGATCTGATTCCGCGACGTCTGGGTCGTCTCAATCCTGCCGGTTTGGCCTACGCGTCCCACGGAGTGCTGCGTCGTGCGGTCAGGCTCGGCGATTGGGCCAACGACCTCATACCCGATGTCGAGAACGGTGATGAGTCGATGGAAGAGGAAGCGGACGAGGAGAGCGATGAACAAGAGAGAGAGCTGATCGACTCGGTTCTCGAATTCAGCGAGACGATCGTGCGAGAGGTGATGACGCCCAGACCGGACATGGTCACCATCCCGGTAACAGGCTCGATCGAGCAGCTCATCGAAATCTCGACGGCAGAGGGTTTCTCACGGGTTCCTGTGACTTCCGACGGGGATGTGGTTGGGATGGTCATCGTCAAGGATCTCCTGCGCATGCTGACCCACGCCGACGACCGGCCACAATCCGTCGCCCAGGTGATGCGTCCGGTCGAGTTCGTTCCCGAGACCAAGCTCGCAGCTTCGCTGCTTGGCGAGATGCAGGACACCCACGCCCACCAGGTCATAGTCGTCGACGAGTATGGAGACGTTGCCGGTCTGGTCACGATCGAGGATCTACTCGAGGAGTTGGTGGGTGAGATCGCCGACGAAACCGACCTCGAGGAAGAGCTGATCGTCGCGCTGAACGACGGCTGGTGGGTCGACGCCCGCCTGTCGGTGGATGAGTTGTCCAAGGTCACCGGTGTCGAGGTTCCCGAATTCGAGGGTGACACGGTGGGCGGTCTGATCCTGGGACTGGCCGAGCGGGTGCCCGAGGAAGGCGAGATATTCTCTTTCGACCAATGGGCTCTGACCGTCTCTCGGATGCAGGGCCGTCGAGTCGCAGAGGTCACGGTGTCGCTTACGGAGCGGGTCGAAACCACGTGAAGTCGGGCTTTGTCGCGGTGGTGGGGCGCCCCAACGTCGGCAAGTCGACACTCGTAAACCGCATGGTGGGATCGAAGGTGTCCATAACTTCGACCCGACCCCAAACCACGCGCAACGCGATCAGGGGCGTCGTACACGGTGACGACCATCAGATCGTTCTCGTCGACACGCCGGGGCTACACAGGCCGAGAACAGAGCTGGGCGCCCGGCTGAACTCTCTCGTCTATGGGACGTTGGCCGAGTCGGATGTCGTCCTCTTCCTCATCGACGCCACGATGCCGATCGGCCCAGGCGACCGACTCATCGCAGATCGTCTGATAGAGGCCAAGGCAAATGTCGTCGTGGCTGTGAACAAGGTCGACTCAGCGAGCAGGGAAGAGACCGTCACACAGTTGGTCGAGGCTGCTGAGTGGCCGTTCGAGCATTACTTCCCGATCTCGGCGAAGTCCGGCGACGGGGTAGCAGAGCTCATCGACGAGATCGTGTCCCGGTTGCCGGAGGGTCCCCAGTTCTATCCCGACGAGATGACGACCGATCAGCCGGAGGCCCTCGTGATCAGTGAGATCGTCAGGGAGAAGTTTCTCGACCGACTCCGTGACGAGTTGCCCCATGCCCTGGTGGTGCGAGTGGAAGACATGGAGACCAGAGAGGACGGAGTGCTCGAGATTGCGGCCGATGTCCTCGTCGAGCGCCAGAGTCAGAAGGGCATCGTGATTGGCAAGGGCGGCAACCTGTTGAAGACTGCGGGCACAGAGGCGCGCGTCGAGCTCGAGACGCTCCTCGGTACCAAGGTCAACCTGATGCTCCAGGTCGGTGTGGAGAAGGACTGGCAGACGTCGCCCCAGCTTCTGGACCGCTTGGGGTTCGAAGAGCCCTGATCCCGAGACCCGAGGTCGGGACGCTCACGCCGGACACGGCAGCCCCCGTCCCAATCACCGAGGAGCTCACACCATCGTGAGGCCGCCAGACACCGACAGCACCTGGCCCGTGATGTGGCCCGCATCGTCTGATCCGAGAAAGACGATTGCCGATGCCACGTCTTCGGGAGTGCCCAGCTTCTTGAGCGGAGTCTGACGTTCCATCGCCGCGGCCAGTTTCCCCGACTCGTCGAACCTATCGAGAAACGGCGTGATCGTCGGCCCCGGCGCGACCACGTTGACGCGAATGCCGCGGCCGGCCACCTCGCGCGCCAGCGCCTTGCTGAAGCCGATCACCCCTCCTTTGGCTCCCGAATAGACGACCTCGCCGCTGGATCCGACGCGTCCTGCATCGGAGGAGACATTCACGATGGCGCTTTTGTCGGGCATGTGAGGGAGGGCAGCGTGTGTCAGCGCGATCGGCCCCAACAGGTTGATCCCGATCACCTTGCGCCAGAAATCGGCGTCGGTCTCCACGAAGGGCATAGCCGTGTCCCATCCGGCGCAGTTGACCAGCAGGTCGATCGTGTCCACCTCACCGACGAGGTCTTCGACCGCCGCCG
Source organism: Acidimicrobiia bacterium (assembly GCA_036373995.1). Classification (GTDB taxonomy): domain Bacteria; phylum Actinomycetota; class Acidimicrobiia; order Spongiisociales; family ZC4RG35; genus JANQRA01. Next base: position 1,652 of record DASUUP010000482.1, on the reverse strand, counting down.
GGACGCCCTCGATGTCGCTCAGGTCGACGGTGGTCGACAACCCACCGATCTCCTCGGCGACAGCCGATGCCCCGTCGCCATCGATATCGAGCGCCACGACCAGTGCTCCCTCGGTGGCCAATCGTCGGGCCGTGGCGGCTCCGATTCCCGAAGCTGCCCCCGTGACGAGCGCCCGCTTGTCCTGGTACCTCATGCGTCGATTATCGCGTTTGCTCTACTGTCACGTGATGGACACCGAGCGTTACGAGTACTTGAACCTCGAGTTGCACGACGGGGGGGTCCTGGTGGTCACTTTGGGCAACGAGCCCAGTCTCAACGCGGTCACTACCACAGGGCACCGTGAGCTGGTCGAGGTGTGGCCCGATGTGGACCGCTCACCCGAGGTGCGTGCCGTGCTCCTGCGGGCGAAGGGCCGGGCCTTCTCCGCGGGAGGGGCCTACGAGATGATCCAGGAGATCATGGAGGATCAGAGTGCGCACCGGCGCGTCCTCAGGGAGGCCCGCGAGCTGGTGCGCAACATCATCGAATGCTCGAAGCCGATCGTCTCCGCCATCAATGGCCCCGCTGTGGGAGCGGGCCTGGCGGCGGCTCTGATGGCCGACATCCCGGTTGCCGGGCGCACGGCCCGGATCATCGACGGTCATACCAACATCGGGGTCACGGCCGGTGACCATGCCGCCGTCATCTGGCCTCTTCTGGTGGGCATGGCCAAGGCCAAGTACTACCTGATGACCAACGAGCCGCTGACCGGCGAGGAGGCGGAGCGGATCGGGCTCGTCGCCAAGGTCGTCGCCGACGAGGAACTGGCGCATTTCACCCTGGAGCTTGCGAAGAGCCTCGCAGCTGGCCCGGCAGAGGCTTTGAGCTGGACCAAGCACACCTTGAATCACTGGCTGCGGATGGCCTACCCGATCTTCGACGCCTCCGTTGCCTACGAATTCCTCGGGTTCCACGCCCCCGACGCCGCCGAAGGCATGGCAGCGGTCAAGGAGAAGCGCCCACCTCAGTTCGGCTGAAAACTGCGACGTCAGGCCAGCCCGTCTGCTGTGGTCGCCAGTTCGAGGTCCTGCTCGGTGAGACCGCCCTCGGAGTGGGTTGAGAGAGTCAGCGTCACCTTGTTCCAACGGATGTCGATGTCCGGGTGGTGATTTGCCTTCTCCGCCTCCAGGGCCACTCGAGTCACGAATCCCATGGCCTCGTTGAAGTCCTCGAACTCGAAGGTTCGGGTGATCTCGGAGTCGGACCACATCCAGTCGGGGTTGTCCACGGTGAACGACTTGATTTGTTCGTCGGGGAGCAATGACATGTTCCCGAGACTACGCCGTTGTGGGAATACCCTGTCGATCTCATGGCCATCGTCCACGACCAGGGCATCGTGCTCCGCTCCTACCCATTCGGTGAGGCTGATCGGGTGGTGGTGCTCCTGAGCCCGAACAACGGAAAGATCCGGACGGTGGCGAAGGGTGTGCGTAAGACCAAGAGTCGATTCGGTGGGAGGCTCGAGCCTTTCATGCACGTCGACCTCGTTCTCTACGAAGGTCGCAACCTCGACACGATCACCCAGGTAGCCGTTCTCGAGCCCTTTCCACGGCTGCGTGGAGACCTCGATGCCGTCGTGGCCGCCGGCACGATGGTGGAAGCAGCAGACGCCG
>DASUUP010000481.1:0-8454 GCA_036373995.1 Acidimicrobiia bacterium | reverse complement strand
TCAGATTGGAGAAGTCGACCCCAAGCTCGTCGGCAAGCTCGTGTCCGAGGTCCCAGCAGTCGTTGTCCGGATACCGATTGGAATGGGCGAGGACCGCCGAAGCGGCCTCGACCACACCGGGGAACGGACCTTCTGGACCCTCGTTCGCCGTCAGTTTCACGATCTCACTTGGATCGAGACCATGGGCACGGGCAACGTCGGCGAGCTGTCGGCCAACCTGATAGGGGCGTAACGCAGCGATGTCGGCTCGAACCCTGGGCATACCTCGAAGATAGCCCCAAGCTCCAGATCCTGTGCTCATGTGGCAGACTCAGCCCATGGGCAACATCGAGACACTGAGGATCATCGACGCCCAAGGAGAACTCGTCGGAGACGATCCGGGCCTCGACCCCGAGCTCTATCAGAGCATGTACCGGAACATGGTCCTGTCCCGAACACTGGACAGGCGGATGCTGGCCTTGCAGAGACAGGGCCGTTTGGGCACCTACGCCATGCTCGAAGGTCAGGAAGCCGTCCAGATCGGGTCGGCCCTCGCCCTCGACCCGAACGACTTCGTGTTTCCCAGCTATCGGGAGCACGGCGTGCAGATCACACGTGGACTTCCAATGGAGGTCCTCCTCGCCTACTGGAAGGGTCTTCCCAACGCTGCCTGGGACATCGAGAAGTACCGCACAGGCATCGTGACGGTTCCCATCGCCAGCCAGCTCCCTCACGCCGTCGGCTACTCGTACATGACGAAGTTGCGTGGCGAGGACACGGTGACCGTCACGTACTTCGGTGACGGGGCCACCTCGGAAGTCGACTTCCACTCTGGCATGAACTTCGCTGGAGTCTGGAAAACCCCGACGGTGTTCATATGCGCCAACAACCTCTACGCGATCTCGGTGCCTTACGAGAAACAAACAGCTTCGGAGACCATCGCTCAGAAGGCCGAGGCGTACGGGTTTGAGGGCATCCTCGTCGACGGCATGGACCCGATCGCCATGTACCTGGCGACCCGGGAAGCAGTGCAACGGGCGCGAGATGGGAAAGGGCCCACCCTCATCGAAGCCCTGACCTATCGCTATGGGCCTCATGCAACCGCCGACGACCCCACGCTCTACCGCTCCGACGAGGAAGTCGAGGAGTGGAAGAAGAAGGACGCGATCGAGCGTCTGCGCCGGTACCTGGAGAACCGCCGTGAGTGGGACGAGCGGGTCGGCGAGAAGGTGGCGATGGAGATCACCGACTCGGTCGATGCCGCGGTGGCGTCCCTGGAGGCCCAGCCGATGCCAGGACGGGACGATGCGGTGCGGCACGGCTTCGCCCGCATTCCGGAGCACGTGGTGGACCAACTCCACGCCATGCAACGTTCCCACGGAGAGCCCGAGACGGAGTTCTCCGAGAGCGAGCTGTGGCGGATCGGCGACGACGAGCTACCCGACGGGCCCACGAAGTCGATGACCATGGCCGAGGCCATCAACGCCGCACTCGACGAGGCAATGGCAGCCAACGACGAGGTGATCGTCCTCGGAGAGGATGTGGGGCGCGCCGGCGGCGTGTTCCGGGTGACCGAGAAACTGCAGAGTCGGTACGGCGAGGACCGCGTCATCGACACCCCCCTGAACGAGTCGGGAATCGTGGGCACGGCGATCGGAATGGCCCTCGCCGGGGCAAGGCCGGTGGCAGAGATCCAGTTCGACGGGTTCGTCTATCCGGCGTTCGACCAGATCGTGAGCCATCTCGGGCGATTCCGCTTCAGGACGAGGGGGCTGTCATCGGTCCCCGTGATCGTCAGGTTCCCCAATGGCGCCGGTATCGGAGCTCACGAGCACCACTGTGACTCCCCGGAGGCCTACTTCGTTCACGCCCCCGGCTTGGTGGTGGTTTGCCCGTCCACGGCGCTCGACGCCAAGGGATTGATGGCCGCAGCCTTCGCCGGAGACGATCCTGTGATCTTCCTCGAGCCCAAGATCCTCTACCGCGCCGGCCGCAACGACGTGCCCACCGATCACTACACACTCCCAATCGGCCGGGCGAGGATCAGACAGAAGGGGACCGACCTGACGCTCGTCACCTACGGGGGAATGGTGCCGGTGTCTCTCGAGGCGGCCGAGCAGTCGGAGCACTCGATCGAGGTGATCGACCTGAGGACCTTGTTCCCATGGGACCGGGAGACCGTCCTTTCGTCTGTGGCCAAGACGGGGCGGCTTCTACTCGTCCAGGAGCCACAAGGCAGCGCCGGTGTCGCTGCCGAGGTTGCCGCGGTGGTGTCCGAGCACGGCATGTACGACCTCGCGGCCCCCATCGTCCGCGTCACGGGTTTCGACGTGCCATGGCCCCAGTTCGCCATCGAGAAACACGCACTCGTCGACGTCAACCGGGTCAAATCGGGCATCGACCAGGTCTTGGCAGGTTGAGCGCAGATCGGGTCGTGGCGGTCTTCGGGTCGTCAGCAGCCCTACCCGACGCTGCGGAGTGGGCCGAGGCCGAGAAAGTCGGTGCCCGGCTCGCCGAATCCGGATATGCGGTCGTCACGGGCGGTTACAGCGGCGTCATGGAAGCCGTTTCTCGAGGAGCGAGTCGGGCAGGAGGCCGGGCCATCGGGGTCACCGCCCCCGAGCTCTTCGCCGCTCGGGCCGGTGCCAACCCGTATGTGACCGAGGAGCGACCTGCTGGAACTCTCACCGAGCGGATCGGTGAGCTGGTAGGGCTCGCATCCGGCATCATCGTGCTCCCGGGCTCCATCGGGACGGCGGCCGAGTTGGTAATTGCGTGGAACCTCAACCACGTCCGTCGCAACAACGGCGGGCACCGTATCCCCACTGTGGCGGTTGGCGAGGGATGGCGGGAGATGTGGGAGCTGTTGACGTCTCGGATGGGGGCGGTCGGCGTGGATATCCACGTCGTCGATACGGCGAGCGAGGCGGTCGACTGGCTGCTGGCCCAACCAGAGATCCGCTGATGCGCCGAAGAAGCATCTAGCTTGTCTCATCTGTGAGCCATCTGAGACCTGAGGATCGAAAGCACTCACGTGCTGCATGCCGCAAAGGTCGTCACGACTACGGCGAGTCACAGAGCATCGGCGGCGGGATAGAGCGTCGAGTCTGTGAAACCTGCGGTGAAGTGACCATCGATCTCACCGAGGCCGACGAGGCCACCACCCCGGTGCGCCGTGAATCCCATCGACTTGGATCCATCAGTCGCAAGGATTCATAGAAGCGGCACGGCCACCTAATCTGCCGCCCGTGACTCGCGTCATCAAGGCAGCCGGGGGACTCGTCTTCCGGGAATCGTCCAAGGGAAAGCTCAAGGTCCTCGTGGCCCACCGTCCCAGGTACGACGACTGGGGGCTCCCCAAAGGCAAGGCCGACAAGGGGGAGACGCCCGAGGAGACCGCTATTCGAGAGGTGCTCGAGGAGACCGGCTACCGCTGCCGGATCGTCGCTCCGATGGGCACCACCCGATACCGGATCGACGGTGGGATCAAGGAAGTCGACTGGTTCGCAATGCGTCCGCTCCCCGACAGCCCCGGGTTCAAGAAGAACAAGGAAGTCGACGAGATCCGTTGGATCAGCCGGAAGAAGGCGAAGAACGAGCTGGACTACGAGAACGACCGCAGCCTCGTCACTGCACCGGGCCTGAAACGTCTGGCAAGGACGGGCACCCTGTTCCTGCTACGTCACGCCGCCGCCGGCGATCGAACCAAGTGGGAAGGTGTCGATGCCGTCCGTCCCCTCAACAAGAAGGGCAGACGGCAGGCCGCGGCCATCGCCGAGTACCTCCAGGACCGAGGTATCGAACGCATCTACACCAGCCCGTATACCCGGTGTGTCCAGACGGTGGAGCCACTGGCGGAGGCGATCGGGGCCAAGGTTGTCGAGCACGACGCCCTGGCGGAGGGACCCGACATCGACAGGGCATATGGTCTTGCCGACGAGCTGGTCGGGTACAACGCTGTGCTGTGCAGCCACGGGGACGTGATCCCGGCCGTCATCAATCGGATGATGTGGGCCGGACTGACTCTGGACTCCCGTTTCTACTGCTCCAAGGGCTCGATCTGGGAGGTGGGGCTCGACGGGGGCCGCTTCACCACCGCAACGTACGTTCCGCCCCCGAAGGTCTAGGACCTTCCCCTAGACGCTCTTGGTCCCCGTCGTCCAGTCGGCGTAGAGAGCCGAGTAGACGCCATCACACACCACGAGGTCCCGATGGTGGCCACGCTCGATGAGCTGACCACGGTCGAACACCAGCACCTCGTCCGCACCCTCGGCGGTCGACAGTCTGTGTGCGATCGTCACCGATGTTCGTCCCTCGGTGAGCTTGTCGATGGCGTGGCGTAGCGCCACATCCAGCGCCGGGTCCACTGCTGAGGTCGCCTCGTCGAGAACGAGCAAGTCCGGTGTGCCGATCCAGGCACGGACCAAGGCCACCAACTGGCGCTCCCCGGCACTGAGACTGCCGCCGCGTTCACCCGCCGCGGTCTGAAGACCGTTGGGGAGACCCTCCACCCACTCTCCCAGGCCCAATTCGTGAAACGCAGTCCACACTTCGGCATCACTGGCGTCGAGGCTGCCGTAGCGCACGTTGTTGGCGATGGTGTCATCGAACAGAAACCCCTCCTGCGGCACGAACGCGACCCTCTCCCTCAGTTCGTCGAGCCGGATCTTCTGCGCCGGGACGCCTCCGATGCGAACCGAGCCGGAGGTCGGGTCCATGAGCCTCACCAACAGCTTGGCGAAGGTGGTCTTGCCCGACCCGGTCTCACCCACGACTGCGATGCGGGAGCCGACGGCGATGTCGACCGACACATCACGGAGAACCTCGGCGCCGCCGGGGTATGCATAGTGCACTTTGTCGAAGCGAGCGCTCAGACCACCGTCGCGGAGACGCTGTGGATCGGCCGGATCCCGCACCTCGACGTCGCCCTCGAGCACGTCGACCACACGCCGGAGGCCAGACGCAGCAGATTGAGCGAACTCGAGTGTCTCCACGAGGATCTGCAAAGGCTCGATGAGGAGATTGGCCAGCAGCAGGAAAGCGATGAGTGTCCCCGCCGACGTGCCCAGGCGCATCCCGATCAGGACTCCGGCAACCACGAGGATCGCCGTGAGCATGCCGGCGAAGATCTCCGCCGTCGAGAAGAGGATGTTTCCGAATCGGGCGGTCTTGAACTCCACGCGGAAGCGCCGCTCGAGAGCCCGGGCCACTTTGGCTTTCGTGCTCTCCTCCGTGCCATAGGCGCGGACGACGGGTATGGCCGTGATCGACTCGCTGAGCACCCCCAGCGAGATACCGACTTCCGTGCGCACCGCGTCGTAGTTGCGGGCGAGGATGCGCTGGAACCAACGCATCATCAGGAGATAGAGGAGGACACCGGCCAACGCGATGAGGGCCAGCCTCCACTCGTAGAACATCATCACGGCGGTGGCGAGAAGTACCTGACTCGAAGCGATGATCATCCCGACACCGCCCCACTCCATGAACTCCTGAAGGGTGGTGATGTCTGAAGTCACCCGGGAAAGCAGATTTCCCCGCCGCTCGGACTGAACGTGGAGAACCGACTGGTTCATGATGTGCCCGAATGTCTTGATACGGAGGTCGGACAGGCCCGTGGACGACGTCTTGACCAGCCGCAGCAGTGAGATCCGCCCTACCACGACCCCGACGACGAGAGCGGCCAGGGCGATCGAGGCGAGTTGAAACACTCCCGCCATCGACACGCCATCGGGGTTGCGGATCTCGTCGTCTATCAGCATCTGAAGGACGATCGGTGTGATGACCGTGACGGCCTGGCCCGCCATGGCCAACGTCAGTGTGAGCCTCAACCCCTCACCCAGCGACGGCGCCTCCAGGAATGCACGTCTGATAACCGTGCCTGTCGTCCGTCGTGCGTCGCTCATGAGGCCTCCCGGAGTCGGCGCGCCTCCTCCTCGTACGCCTTCACCAGACGGGCGTACCCGGGCTACGATTCGATCAGCTCGTCGTGGGTGCCATGAGCGAGGATCCGCTTCTGGTCGACGAAGACGACCTCGTCGGCGAGGCGAATCGACGACGGCCGGTAGGCCACTACGACGATCGTCGACGGGAGCTCGGCGCTCTTCAAGGCCCTGAGGATCTCGGCTTCGACAGATGGGTCGACGGCCGACGTGGCGTCGTCGAGGATCAGGAGACGAGGCTCCCGGATGAGAGCTCGCGCCAGGGCCAGACGCTGTCGCTGGCCGCCGGACAGGGTCGTCCCACGCTCACCGAGCTCAGTGAGGGCGCCTTCGGAGAGCTCGGCCACGAAGTCTTCGGCTCGCGCCAGGCGCAGCGCGCGCTCGACCTCTTCATCGGTGAAGGAGCCGTCGAGCGTGATGTTCTCTCGCACGGAAGCGTCGAACAGGAACGCGTTCTGGGACACGTACGCCACCTCTTTGGGCAGCTCGGAACGGGCGAACTGACGCACATCGCGACCCTCGATGTGGATCGAACCGGAATCCGGATCCCACAACCGCGCCAATAAGAGGCCCAGGGTGGTCTTCCCCGAAGCGGTCGGACCAACCACAGCGAGCGTCGTTCCGGCGGTGAGCTCCAGGTCGAGATCGCTGAGCACCGGCTCGTTGTCGTAGGCGAAGCCGACCGTATGGCCCGAGACCGGAGCCGCACCCGAATCGGTGCTTGCCGTGCGGGAACCCCATTCGACGTGATCGTCGGCGTCGAGGACCACCTCCACTCGCCGCCACCCGGCGAGAGACCCGGCCAGATCCCAGAGCACGAACCCGATCAGTTGGATCGGGAAGGCGAGCAGCGTGAGCAGGTAGGCGATGGTCACGATGTCGCCTGCAGTGACGGCCCCCACAGAGATCCGCGTGGCGCCGATCACCAGCAACACGATGATCAGCATCTGGGGCAGCGCTCGCATGATCACCTGGTATTTGGTCCAGGTGGAGTTGACCGTGATGATGCGATCCCGGAGCTCGTCACTGGCAACCCCAAACTGCTCCGAGACGTATGCCTCCCGTCCCAGCGCCTTGACCGTCAGGGCGCCGTCGAAGTTCTCGTGGGCGATCGAGGAGACTCTTCCCCGATACTTCTGGACTTCTTCCCACATGCTGAAGGTGATCCAGCTCCCATGGACATCGATGACGATCGCCAACGCGAGCCCGACGAAGGCACCGACCCCAAGCCAGAGGTCGATGGCCGTGACCAGAACGATGGTCCCCACGAGGAGGAGTGACACGCCTGTGGCGTAGGGCAGCGGTCCGAGGACACCGGTCCCCTGGTCGGTGTCGGCGTCGGAGACGGCGAGCAGATCTCCGATCGCCTGACGGTTGAACCACGACATCTTGAGCGTTAGCTGGTGGGCGAGGAGGCGGTTCCGGATGTCTCGCCGGGTTGCCCCGGTGAGGTAAGCGGCAGATGTGCGACGAAGAACGATCCCGGCGGCTTTGAAGACGGCGACACCGAAGATCACCAGGCCGGCCAGCGCCAACAGCTCGGGCTGCTGCCCTTCGTCCAGGGTCGGGATGAGCACGTTGTCGGTCACCCAGCCGATGACCCATGAAGACAGGATTATGGCTCCCGCATATGCAGCAGCCCCGAGGACGGCGAGCGCGAACGCCATCGGATGCATCTTGATGAAGCGACCGATGAGCTTCGTGCCGTCGCGCAGGACTGCAGTTGGGGTCATGGCAGGGTCGGGCATCACAGACCAAGGTAGAGCTTGAAGGATGGTTTAAGTCAAGCCCGGGCAACCGCATCGGGCCTGAGACGGGATGATACGACCCGATCCGACAACACGCCGCCCAATTAGAGCGTGCCGGCGAGCGGCGGGAAGGGGGACAGCGCGCCCGGTGTCGCCTTCTCCGAACCCGGGGTTGCTGGGTTCCAGGTGAGCGCCTGGGTGAGCACCGAGTCGGTCGGTGGAAGGCGGGCGCCTAGATGGTGTCGACCAAGGCTTTGAGCAAGTCTCGTATCGAGACGACACCGAGCAGTGACCCGTCGTCATCGACGACCGGGAGATGGCGGTAGCCCGACTCGGCGATCCAAGTTGCGGCGTCCCACACGTCGAGGTCGGGGTCGAAGGTGTCGGGCTCATCGCTCATCAACGTGGAAACCGGAGTATCCAGATCAGTGCCGTTGGCGACGGCACGGCGGATGTCGCGCTCGGTCACCACACCGATCAGGTCCATACCCTCCACGACGGCCAGCGATCCGAGATCCGACGTCTCCATGGCAGAGGCGGCTTCGAAGACGGTCGTATCCGGGCCGCAGACGTGGGGGGCGTCGCCCACGAGATCACCGAGTCGCATCGACGCCACGCTAACAATGAGTCAGCCCGCCACAAGGCGGGCTGACTCTCGAGCCATGGTCGAGATGCTCAGACCAGGTCTGCTTCCCGAATACCGAAGGAGGGATGACGTAGACGGCACAGGGCCAGCTTCTCCAGCTGACGGATCCGCTCCCGCGTGAGGTTGAACTCGTCACCGATCT
>DASUUP010000480.1:0-3767 GCA_036373995.1 Acidimicrobiia bacterium | reverse complement strand
TCTAGCGAACACCGCCGGTGCAGTGCTCTTTCCGGAGGCTCGGCGCGATTTGTGCCGGATCGGGCTCGGCGCCTATGGCCTTCATCCTTGTGCCGAGACCAGAGATGTGATCGATCTGCGCCCGGCGATGCGTGTCATGACCCACGTGTCTCATGTGCAGCGTCTGGAAGGAGGAGAGCGTCCGTCGTATGGTCGAGTGCGTGAGCTGAAACGGGCCGCGAGCGTGGTCACCGCTCCCATCGGATACGCCGACGGGTTCCCGCGGCTTCTCACGCGAAGCGGCTCTGCCTTGATCGGTGGGAAGCGGTTTCCCCTGGCAGGGACCGTGACGATGGACCAGATCGTCATCGACGTCGGGGACGAGGACATCGATGTCGGTGAGGAGGTGGTCCTGCTCGGTTCGCAGAACGGGGAGGAGATCACGGCGGACGAGTGGGCAGGGCATCTGGACACCATCTCCTACGAGGTGGTCTGTTCGATCGGCCCGCGGGTACCGAGGCGGTATATATGAACGAGACGATCACGGCAGTTCCCGGAGTTCGAGTGGGACACTGGAACGACCTCGAGGCGAGAACGGGTTGCACGGTGGTGGTCCTGCCCGAGCCCAACGTTGCGGCGGGGGAGATCCGGGGTGGCGCCCCAGGTACCCGGGAGACCGCCCTGCTACAGCCGGGGATGAGCGTACAACAGGCCCAAGCCTTCCTTCTCACCGGGGGAAGTGCCTTCGGTCTCGCCGCCGCCGAGGGTGTGGTTCGGGGCCTGAGCGACGACGATCGGGGCCATGACACGGGTGTCGGAGTGAAGGTGCCGATCGTCCCTGCTGCGGTCATCTTCGATCTGATGCATGGTGACTCCCACGTCCGGCCAGGTCCGGAGGAGGGATACGCGGCCTACATATCGGCGACAGATGCCCCTGTCGAGCACGGTCTCGTCGGTGCTGGTACGGGAGCGGCGTGCGCGAAGTGGCGCGGTTTCGAGCACATGAGACCCGGCGGTCTGGGGTCGGCGGCGGCCAGCGCCGGGGAAGCCACGGTTGGAGCCCTCGCGGTCCTCAATCCGATTGGGGACGTCTTCACCCTCGAGGGGGAGTCACTGACAGGAGGCGATCCGGCTCCCGGGCCGCCTCAACTCATTCCATCCGACCTCACGAACACGACGCTCGTGGTCGTGGCGACCGACGCCTCGCTCGCTCGGGTCGAGCTGGGTCGATTGATAGTCAGAGCACACGATGCCATTGCCGTTTGCGTCCGACCGGCCCACACCAGATACGACGGTGATGCCGTGTTCGCTGCATCGGTGGGATTGATAGACGCCGATCGCGACGAGTTGGGTGAGGCCGTCTTTGCCGCCACGGCGCGCGCCATCGAGAACGCGGTGCGCGCCGCCAACGAGTAGCCGCTCCGTTTGCCACAATGGGACTCAGGTGACCCCAGCCAGCTCCGCCTTCATCGAACTGCGAGATACCGCGCTTGCTTGTACGGCCTGTCGTCTCGCCGAAACCCGCACCAACGTCGTGTTCGGCGTGGGCGATCCCGAAGCCAGTCTCATGCTGGTCGGAGAGGCGCCGGGCAAGAACGAAGACCTCCAGGGTGAGCCCTTCGTCGGTGCCGCCGGTCAACTGCTGGACGAACTCATGTCCTCCATCGGAATCACCCGCGAGGAGGCCTACATCGCCAACGTACTCAAGTGCCGACCACCGGGCAACAGGGATCCACAACAGGATGAGATCGACTCCTGTAAAGGTTACCTGCGTGAGCAGATACGAATGATCAAACCGGAAGTGGTCGTGACGTTGGGCAACTTCGCCACCAAGCTCCTCGTCCCCACGGAGACCGGGATAACACGGATGCGAGGGAAGGCGATCGATTGGTGGCTGGGAGCCACGCTCATCCCCACCTTCCATCCTGCCGCCGCTCTTCGGGGGCGGCCCGCGGTCAAGGAGCAGATGCAAGAGGACTTCGATCTCGTTCGCCAGATCCTCGATCGCCCTCGTTCCGAGCCAACCCAGAGCACGCTGGAGTTGGAGGGATGATCGAGGTTCGCTGCCCCAACCCGGAAGACACCGAAGCGCTGGGTAGCCGAGTCGCCTCCAACTTGAGGCCGGGCGACGTCGTCGTCCTGGCAGGCGGGCTTGGAGTGGGGAAGACCCTCCTGACCAGGGGCATCGCTACGGGCCTCGGTGTGGACGAACCGGTCGTCAGCCCTTCCTTCGTCCTCGTTCGCGAATACCGCAGTGGGTTCATGCCTGTGATCCACGTCGACATCTATCGCCTCCGCTCCATGAACGAGTTCGACGACCTGGATGTCCTGGAGTTGGCGCAGGATGGCGTGCTCGTCATCGAGTGGGGGGAGGCTGTGGAATCTGCTCTTCCCCCCGACCATCTGCGCATTGAGTTCGAGGTCGACGACGAGCAGGCTCGCACCCTGCGATTCGTCGGCACCGGCGAATGGGCCAATCGTGATTTGGGTGGTGTGGCATGAAGCTGCTGGCGATCGAGACGTCGACTCCCGGTTCGTCTGTGGCGGTCGTCGAGGATAGGACGACCTTGGCGGCGGCGTCCCGGATCGACCGGATGGGGCATGCCGGGTTCCTGGTGCCGGCCATCGACTTCTGCTTCGACCAGGTGGGTTGGTCGCCGAGCGACCTGGAAGCCGTGGTGGTGGATGTCGGACCGGGCCTGTACACGGGGATTCGAGTTGGCCTGGCCACCGCGCAGGGTCTGGCCGCTGCGTTTGGAATTCCGATCATCCCCGTCGTCTCGGTCGATGCGCTCGCTCTCGAGGCGAAGACGGGCCACCGGATGATCTGGGCCGTGGTCGACGCCCGTCGCGGGGAATTCGCAGTCGCCAGGTATCGACCGGTGCCCGGGGGTGTCGTTCGTGAGTCTCTCACCGAGCTGATGAGCCCGGACGAGTTGAGGGCGACCATGGAGTCGACGGCGGATGACAGCCTCGTCGTCGGTGACGTGTCAGAGCTACCTGAGGGTTTCCTCCGCGGGCTGCACCATGTCAAGACCGGCAAACCCAGATATCCGAACGCCGTGGCCCTCGCCGAAATCGGGGCCGGTAAGTACGAGCGCGATGACTATCCGTCACCGGAAGACATCCGACCGGTCTATCTACGCGAACCGGACGTCACCATCAATTGGGAGAAGATCCGTCAGGAGGGACCATGGGCGTCTCAATGACTGTGATCCGTCCCATGACACTCGTTGACCTCGACGAAGTCGTCGACTTGGAACAGGCTCACCAACCGCGTCCATGGTCAGAGAGCGTCTTCAGGGACGAGCTGACTCAGGACAACCGGGTCTATCTGGTCGTGGGATCACCGATCGCGGGTGTCGGGGGAGTCATGATCGTGGGCGAGGAGGCCCATGTCACCAATCTCCTCGTGGTGCCCGAACAACGTCGAAACGGCCTGGGACGACAACTGATGTCCGCATTGATCGAATCGGCGATCCAAGCTGGGGCGAGACATTTGACGCTGGAGGTTCGATCGTCGAATGATGCTGCGCGGGCTCTCTATCGCTCGGTTGGGCTGGGCCCTGTCGGGCTCCGTCCCCGGTACTACGGCGACGACGACGCACTAATCATGTGGGCTCACGACATCGACGATCCCGCGTTCCTGGAGTCGCTGCGATGAGACCGACGATCCTCGCTTTCGAGACGAGCTGTGACGAGACGGCGGTCGCTGTCGTCCGAGGAACCGAAGCCTTGTCCAATGTGCTGTCCTCTCAGGTGGATCTCCATGCCCGTTTCGGTGGTGT
>DASUUP010000479.1:0-13855 GCA_036373995.1 Acidimicrobiia bacterium | reverse complement strand
ATGTTCCCCGAGGAGGACATGCTGGGCGTCGACCTCGTGTTTCCCGACTGGTCGTGGCTGGTGAAGCGGAAGGGAGACGTCTCTTTGGTCGTGCTCACACATGGCCACGAAGATCATGTGGGAGCCCTCGGCTACTTCCTCCGCGACATCGACGCCCCGATCTACGGCACCGAGCTGACGCTCGAAATGGCCAAGGGGCGGGTGGACGAGTTGGGGGTGGAGGCCGAGTTCCGGACCATCAACCAGAAGAAGTGGATCAGCCACGGCCCTTTCAAGTTCATGCTCATCCCCGTGAGCCACTCGGTGCCCGAGGCGTCGGCAATCGTCTTCGACACACCAGAAGGGATGATTCTCCACTCCGGGGACTTCAAGCTCGACCCGACACCGATCGACCGACGTCCCACCGACCTGCCTGCCTTCGCGTCTCTGGGGAGTCGTGGCGTCCGACTACTCCTCTCGGACTCGACCAATGCCGAGAAGGAGGGGTTCGAACCATCCGAGAGCTCGGTCGGCCAGCCCATAGCCGACGTCATTCGGGATGCGCCGGGTCGGGTGATCGCAGCGTGTTTCTCGTCCCATGTCCATCGGGTGCAACAGATCGCCGATGCGGGCATCGCCGCGGGCCGGAAGATCTCGTTCTTCGGCCGTTCCATGCACCGGAACACCACGATCGCCGGTGACCTCGGGATTCTCGACGTCCCGCAGGGGTCGGTGGTCGACATCAAGGATCTGGGCGAGCTTCCCGATGACCAGCAGCTCCTGATCACGACCGGGTCCCAGGGTGAGCCTTTTGCCGCCCTCTCGCTCATGTCACAAGGGAGGCACAAGTTCGTCGAGCTCGGCGAGAACGACACCGTGCTCATCTCGGCGAAACCGATCCCCGGTAACGAGACAGCGGTCTCCAAGGTCATCTCCAACCTGATCCGCCGCGGAGCGCGGGTGGTCCACGGTCGCAACTCTCACGTGCATGTCTCGGGTCACGCCGCCCGGGAGGAGTTGCTCACGTTCCTCAATCTGGTGCGTCCCAAGGCGTTCGTCCCGGTCCACGGTGAGTATCGGCATCTGGCCGCACACGCCGACCTGGCGCGGTCGATGGGAGTCGACCACGTCGACGTCCTGGAGGACGGCGACCGTGTCGTCATCGACGGGAAGAAGACGCTCGTGGACAGGCGCGCCGTCCCGGCCGGTTATGTGTACCTCGACGGGTCGGCGGTGGGTGATGTCCAGGGCGGCGTGTTGCGTGACAGGTCGCACCTGGCTGATGAGGGAGTCGTCGTGGTCACCGTCGGCATCGACCATGACACGGGCGAGATCATCTACGGGCCGGATCTCGACAGCCACGGGATGATGGACGACCCGACCGCCGTGCTGCAGAAGGCCGGCGACGCGGTTCGTTCCGCCATCGCCGAACACGATTCGGGACGCACCGACCATGCCGAGATGCAGAAGACCGTTCGCAAGGCCGCGGGCAAGGTCATTCGCGCCGAGACAGCTCGCCGCCCGGTGATCATCCCGGTCGTCATGGAGGTCTAGGGTGGCCCGACACCGCGACCATCGACTTCCACCATCACTTCGCCGAGACCTTTCCGACGGAGATCGGGGACGACGCAGTCGTCAGCCGGGTAGCCGATGGGGAACATGCAGAACGGACGCTCATTCTCGGGCCGCCCGAGAAGCTTGGTGAGGAACGCCATAGGCGACGGCGTGTGGGTCAGGGTTGCCAGACCCATGTGGTGCAGCGCCGCAACGAAGAGCCCGGCGGCGATTCCACACGACTCCTTCACATAGAAATTGTGACGCTTCGATCCGTCGGGATTGACCCCATACCGTTCCTCGAACATGACGACGACCCAGGGCACTGTCTCGAGGAACGGCTTGTGCCAGTCGGTCCCGAGGGGCTCCAATGCCTCGCGCCAGTGCTCGGGGAGACGGCCGCCCTCGTAATTTATTCGCTCCTCTTCCTCGGCGGCCTCCCTGATCTGGCGCTTCACCTCCGGGTCACCGGTCACGACGAACCGCCACGGTTGACGGTGAGCCCCAGATGGTGCCGTCGACGCCGTGCGGATCGCCTGTTCCACGAGATGTCGCGGCACGGGCTCATCGCTGAAGAAACGAACTGAGCGCCGCCGGTCCATCTCCTCGTAGAAGGAGTCGGCGCGTATGCGCTGCTCGTCTGGGGGCAGCCGCTCGAACTGGTAGGGGATCATCGTTGCGGGCATGGCCGCAACGTACCCAGTTCATCGTCTGCGGAGATGCCAGACCTGTTCGGAGGGAAAGTCGTGGGCCCAGTTGGCATCGACGAAGAATCGGACCTCGTTGCCGGGATTTGGGTTCCGCAGCTCGTGGTAGGCAACGATCTCGAAGCCCGTGTCGCCGAAGAGACGAATCCAGCTCGAGATGGTCAGATTGAAGTCGGCGCCGGCTTCATCGCCCTCATCCCAATCGATGCGGTGCATGCCGAAGTAGGGATAGAGCAGCTCCCTGGTGGCGGGGAGGTCGGCGTCTCGCGGTTGGGTGAGAGCAACCAACGGATGGTTGCCGAGGAATACCAGCTCTCCGCCAGGTCGCAACAGTCGGGCGGCCTCGGGGATCCACTTGTAGGGGTCAGCCCAGATGGCGACGCCGTATTCGGAGATGGCAAAGTCGAAGGAGGCGTCCGGATAAGGCACGTCCTCGGCGTTGCAGTGGATGAACTCGATGTCAACTTCGTGCTCCTCCGCCAGCCGACGTGCTGTCTCCAACTGTCTCTTGGAGTTGTCGACACCGACGACTCGTGCTCCCCGTCGGGCCATCCACCCAGAGATGTAGGCCGTCCCGCAGCCCAGTTCGACGGCGTCGATCCCTGTCATGTCGTCGGGGAGAAGTGACAGCTCGGACTCGGGGATGGCCCAGATCCCCCAGTCAGGCTCCTGTCGCCAGGCGCGCTCGCCCATCTCGACCCAATCCGGGGCCCAGCGGTCCCAGTTCTCTCGCGCCTTCTGCACGTAGTCGGGCAGTTCAGACATGAATTCACGGTAATTGAGAGGGCGATGGGTATTGTCTCCAGTTACATGCCAACCCGGACATCCACCCGCAAGGGCTCCGGGCGGAGACGGGTGTCCTCGCAACACAAGAAGAAGGCCCAAGCGAAGAGTCGGCGGTCTTCGAGAAAGAAGAGTCCTCAGAAGACCTCGATCCTGCAGATGCTGGCTGCAGTCAGGGACTCGATTCGCAACACTCTCGGTCGTCAGACCGACGACGTATGGGGTCTGATCCTCGTGGTCGCCGCAATACTCGTGACTCTGGCGTTCTTCGGGTTGGCGGGGCCTGTGGGCGAAGGTTTCGCTTCAGGCTCTCGGTTCCTGTTCGGTGTCTGGCGCTTCGCCCTTCCGGCTTCGCTGGCCGGTGTGGGGCTGGCATTGATAATCGGCAAACCGCGCGAAGGGGCCCGTCGGCTGGTTCTGGGAGGCATCAGCACCTTCATCGGGACTCTCGCCCTCTTCCATCTCCTCACCGGAGCGGTTGCTTTCCGCTCCAGCCTCGAGCTCGTCCAGGAGCGCGGCGGAGCGGTTGGGTCGCTCATCTCGTTCCCCCTCCGTCGCATCCTCGGCCATTGGGGCGCGTTCGTCGTACTCGCCGCCGCCATCGGCATGGGTGTGCTGGTCATGACGAGAACGTCCGTGAGGGAGCTGTTCATCGGGATCGGTGACATCTGGAAGCGGACCCGCAGGATGGCCCGAGAGGTCTTCGGCCCCGACCTCGACTCCAGAGGGGCCCACGTCGCCCGGGCGGTCCCCGAGGTGGTGGAGACGCGACCCCGGGGTAAGCACCAGAAGCCATCCGAGTCGCGGCCTCCCAAGGAGCCCAACACCTCAGAGCCCGCGCCCGACCCGGTTTCCCCGCCGGCAGAGCCCGAGCCTGTCGTCACCACGATCGACCTCACGAATGGCGACTACGAGCTGCCGCCGCTCTCGTTGCTGGACGGGGGCACCGGCGGAGAGGTCAACAAGCGTTCCCTCGAGGAGACCGCCCGCCAATTGGAAGACACACTGATTCAGCACGGCGTCGACGCCGAGCTCGCCAGGATCGTGCCCGGTCCCACCGTCACTCGTTACGAGATCGAGCTCGCGCCAGGCGTGAAGGTGAACCGCGTGTCGAACCTCTCTCATGACATCGCCTACGCACTGGCCACCCCGGACATAAGGCTCCTGGTGCCGATCCCGGGCAAATCGGCGATCGGTGTCGAGGTGCCCAACGTGAAACGCCGTCTCGTGTCGCTCGGCGACATACTGGGAAGTCCAGAGGCGCAGCGCCCGGCCCATCCACTGACCGTGGGCCTGGGAATGGACATATCCGGCCAGCCCCGTCTCCTCAACCTCGCCGAGCTGCCCCACGTGCTCATCGCCGGTGCGACGGGGGCCGGGAAGTCGTCGTGCATCAACTCCATCGTCACCTCGCTGCTGATGCGCACCCATCCCGACGACGTTCGGGTGATCATGGTCGACCCGAAGCGGGTCGAGCTTGGCCAATACAACGGTGTGCCCCATCTGCTCACCCGGGTCATCACCAACCCGAAGAAAGCAAACGAGGCGCTCAAGTGGGCGGTGGCCGAGATGGATCGCCGCTACGACCTGTTGGCCGACGCCGGGGTCAGGGACATCGAGGGCTATCGGGAGAAACTCGACGCGGGAGGGCTCGACCTCGAGGGCTTCGACCGATTCCCTTACATAGTCGTCATGATCGACGAGCTGAACGACCTCATGATGGTGGCCGGCAAGGAGGTCGAGGAGTCCATCGTCCGCATCGCCCAGATGGCGAGGGCTGTGGGCATCCATCTCGTGATCGCCACTCAGCGCCCCTCGGTGGATGTGATCACTGGTGTGATCAAGGCCAACGTTCCCAGCCGTCTCGCCTTCTCGGTGGCGTCGCAGACCGACAGCCGTGTGATCATCGACGGTGCGGGAGCCGAGAAGCTCGTGGGCATGGGAGACATGCTCGTGGTGACCGCCAAGGAGCCAAGACCGCAGCGGATTCAAGGTGCCTGGGTGCGGGAGACGGAGATCCACGCAGTCGTCGACTGGGTCAAGAGACAGCGCGAGGCCCAGTACCAGGACAAACAGGTGCTCGAGGTGGCTGCGGCCGCCGCAGCAGCCGCAGCGGCCGCCGAGGGGGAAGACGACGAGGACGCCGAGCTGATACGTCAGGCGATGGATCTGGTCGTTCGCAGCCAACTGGGGTCGACCTCGATGCTCCAACGCAAGCTGCGCATCGGTTTTGCCCGGGCCGGTCGTGTCATGGACGCTCTGGAACAGCGTGGCGTCGTCGGCCCATCTGTCGGGAGCAAGGCGCGAGACGTGTTGATGACCGTCGACGAGCTGGAAGAGGTGCTCGAGGTGGAGTCGACGCCGGTCTGAGAGTGATTGTCTGCGACCGGGCCAGGTCTAAGCTCGCCACGTTCCGTTCATCGCCACGAGGTCAGGACGCTAGGTGAGTTCACGCAAGTCGGGGCTGGGCCGTGGGCTCGACGCTTTGATTCCATCTGACGCTGCATATTCCGTTCCCGCCAGGCAGACTCAGAGAGATGAGGGGCCATCCATGTTCCGTCTCCTGAATCCTGACGGCACCGTTCTCGATCGGCTGCCGATCACTCTCGACGAGATGAAGGACCTCTACGCCGACATGGTGGAGGCGCGTGCGTTCGACGCCAAGTCGATGACGCTGCAGCGCCAGGGCAGGCTCGCCACTTACGCCCCCTTTCGGGGTCAGGAGGCTGCCCAGATCGGAGCCGCCGCCGCCCTGCAGGACGGCGACTGGGTGGCCGCCACCTACCGGGACGCGGCGCTGAACTGGAGGGCCGGCTATCCCTGGGGAGCTCTCATCCTGGGACGTACTGGCGACGAGCGAGGCGGTCAGGTACCCCCAGACATCAACGTCCTGCCGCCGTCGATCACCGTCGGCGGGCACATGATCCATGCTGTGGGGTTGGCCTGGGCCGAACAGTTGAACGGCGGCACACGTGTCGCACTCACCTCGTTCGGCGATGGCGCCACATCGGAAGGTGACTTCCACGAGGCAATGAACTTCGCCGCCGTCTATTCCACCCCCACTGTCTTCTTCTGTCAGAACAATGGCTACGCCATCTCCTATCCGGTCTCCGAGCAGACCAAGTCGGAGACGATCGCGATCAAGGCGGAGGCGTACGGCATGCCGGGCGTGCGAGTCGACGGCAACGACGTCGTGGCCGTCCTCGTGGCGGTGAAGGAGGCCACGGTGAGAGCGCGGTCGGGCGACGGGCCGAGTCTCATCGAAGCCGTCACCTACCGTCTCGGCCCACACACCACGGCGGATGACCCGACGCGATACCGCCAGGACCACGAGGGCACACGATGGGAGTCGAAGGACCCGCTGGAACGGGTGCGACGTCTCCTCGAGCGCCAGGGGGAATGGACCCAGGATTGGCAGGACGAATTGGATGCATCGGCGACCGAGCGCATCGAGACGGCTGTCGAATGGGCTGAGTCGGTTCCCGAGCCGACTTTCGAAGAGATGTTCGAGCGCATGTACGCCGAGCCGACCGGCCCACTCAGGGAGCAACTGAGAGAGGGCGGTGGCCAGGATGGCACCGAGGAGAAGTCGCCGTTGCCGCGACGGAAACCGGGCCGCGCCCTTCGCAAGAGCACCAGCAGCGACGACGGTCTGCGGGCAGAGGTGAACCTCGCCCAAGCCCTCAACAGCGCCCTCGACACGGCCCTCGCCAACGATGAGCGGGTCGTCCTCCTCGGAGAGGACATCGGGCGCACCGGCGGAGTGTTCCGGATAACCGACGGGTTGCGGGACCGGCACGGAGCCGACCGGGTCTTCGACACGCCGGTGGCGGAATCGGGGATAGTCGGCGCGGCGTTTGGCATGGCCTTGGCCGGTCTCAGACCTGTGGCCGAGATCCAGTTCTTGGGCTTCTCCTATCCGGCCTACGACCAGATCATCAACCACGTGGCCCGAATCAGGAACCGGACCAACCACCGCTTCACGGCTCCCATGGTGATTCGGATGCCGTACGGCGGCGGCATCGGCGCCGCCGAGCACCACTCCGAGTCGACCGAGGCGATCTACGCCCACATACCCGGTATCAAGGTGGTCGTCCCCTCCACACCCCGCGATGCCCGATCTCTCCTGCTGGCCGCCATCGACGACCCCGACCCAGTCGTGTTTCTCGAGCCGATCCGCCTGTACCGGGCCGTGAAGGAGGACCTGACGGGAGCGGACGACGACGTCGAGATCGGTCCGGTCCGCGTCGAGCGATCGGGGGACGACATCACCCTGATCAGTTGGGGAGCGATGATGAAGGAGACGAGATCTGCCGCTTCCGCGCTCGAATCCGAGGGCGTGTCGGTGGAGGTGATCGACGTTCGGACATTGTCACCTTTGGATCGCGACGGAATCGTCGCCTCGGTGGAGAAGACGGGACGGGCCGTCATCGTTCACGAGGCGCCGCTCAGTGGCGGTTTTGGTGGCGAGATAGCAGCGACGATCTCCGAGCGCGCTCTCTATTCCTTGCGGGTGCCGGTCCGCAGGGTCACCGGGTGGGACACCATCTTCCCGTTGAAGCGCTCCGAGAGTCACTACCTTCCCTCGGTAGACCGGATCGTCGAAGCTGCCAGCGAGACTTTGGAGGATTAGCCAGGTGCCACGCGAGTTCAGGCTCCCCGACATAGGCGAAGGCCTCACCGAGGCCGAGATCGTCAGATGGCTGGTCGCCGAGGGTGAGCATGTCGAGGCCGACCAGGCCATCGTCGAAGTGGAGACCGATAAGGCCGTAGTCGAGATCCCGTCCCCGTACGCCGGAGTCGTCCTGTCCCTCGGCGGGGCGGAGGGAGATGTCATCGAGGTCGGTGAGGTGCTGGTCACGATCGGCGAGCCAGGCGAGGCGCCCACATCGAAAAGCGATCACGAGCCGGCCGTCGAAGAGGCGCCGGGTCATGAGCCCAGTGATGAGACCGGTGTCTCAGCAGAACCCGAGCCCATCGTCGGCACATTGAGTGAGGAGGCCGAGAGTCTGTCAACCCCCAAACCGGAGAGCGCCTCGGCCCCGGCAGCCGTCAAGGCACTGCCCATCGTGCGCAAGTTGGCACGGGACAGCGGAGTCGATCTGGCGACCGTCGATGGCACAGGGCCCGGAGGACGGATCACGCGTGCCGACGTGGAGGCGGCCATGGCCACGACAGGAGAGAGGCCGGCGGTGCAACCGGCTCACGAGCCACCGGTGGCCCATGCCGTGGGCGAGGTCGCTGTGGGCGCCGGGCACGGCATCTCGGATGAGGAGATGGATGTGGAGGAGTCTCATCCCCGGCCGGAGGGCGACCGCAAGCCCATGTCCCGGCTTCGTCGCACGATCGCAGCCAACATGTCGAAGAGTTGGGCAGAGATCCCTCATGTCACGACGTTCGACGACGTGGACGCCACCCGACTCCTCGAGGTGCGACGTGCGCTGGGCGACAGACACGGCTACAAGATCCCCATCGAGGCGCTGGTCATAAAGGCGGTGCTGCCCGCGATCGACGAGTTCCCCGAGTTCAATTCGAGCATCGATGGCGACGATCTCGTCGTACACAGCAGACGCGACATCGGTATCGCCGTCGACACCCCGCAAGGCTTGATGGTCGCCGTCATCCGGGATGCCGACAAGAAGAGTGTCCTCGAGCTGGCCGGCGAGGTCCGTCGATTGGGCGAGGGCGCCCGAGAGCGGAGCCTTGCGCCGGACGAACTGGCCGGCCAGACCTTCACGATCTCCAATATCGGGGCGGTCGGAGGCGGCCACGGAACGCCGATCGTCCCCTACGGCACGGTCGCGATCATGTCGGTCGGCAGGGCACGACTCCAGCCGATCGTCTACGAAAACGACCTCGCTATCGCGCCCGTCATGCCTCTCTCCATCTCGTATGACCACCGGGTCATCGACGGGGCGGTGGGTCGTCGCTTCATGGCATTGGTGATGGAGAACCTCGAGGAGCCGGCTCTCTTCTTGGCCGGATAGCCGCTCATGGCCGAAACCGACCCGATCCTGCTCTTCGCCGGGAGCGGAAGTCGTCGTCTGGCCGGGAGAATCGCCGAGCACCTCGGCATCGACGTGGGAATGAGCGAGACCAGACGGTTCTCAGACGGAAACCTCTTCGTCAAGATTCAGCAGAACGTGCGCGGTCGCGATGTCTATTTGGTGCAGTCGACCGTGTTTCCCAGCAACGACAACTTCATGGAGCTGTTGTTCTGGATCGACGCTTTCAAGCGGGCCAGCGCCCGAAATGTCACAGTGATCATCCCCTACTTCAGCTATGCCAAGGGCGACAAGAAAGACGAGCCGCGCGTGTCGATTCGGGCCCGGGTCTGTGCCGACGCCATCGAGGCCGCAGGGGCCGATCGCGTGGTGGCCATGGATTTGCACACCCCACAGATCCAGGGCTTTTTCCGTATCCCGGTCGACAATCTCTATGCGGTCTCTGTGCTGTGTGAGCGGATCGCCGATCAAGGCAAGAAAGACCTGGTGGTGGTGTCCCCGGACACCGGTTTCGCCAAGGACGCCCGCCGGTATGCGGCTGTTCTCCAGACCGGTGTCGCCATCGCCGACAAACAGAGAAAGGATCACTACGAGCTCGCGGAGGTGTGGGATGTCGTCGGAGACGTCGCCGACCGAAACGCCGTCATCGTCGACGACTTCGTCATCTCCGCAGGGACACTCGTGTCGTGCGCGGACGAGCTGATTCGACTCGGGGCGAGGTCCGTCTTCGCCGCAGTGACCCACGGTGTCTTCACCGAAGGCTCGATGGAGCGTCTCGATGAGAGCCCCATCGAGAAGCTGATCGTGACGGACACCGTTGAGAACCAGCCGGTCGACCTGTCGGAGAAGATCGAGGTGGTCTCGGTGGCACCTCTCCTGGCAGAGGCGATCCAGCGCATCCACAATCGGGAGAGCATCAGCGTCATGTTCGGCGAGTCCTAGCGTGAGGCGTTGATGG
Organism: Acidimicrobiia bacterium; assembly: GCA_036373995.1. GTDB lineage: Bacteria > Actinomycetota > Acidimicrobiia > Spongiisociales > ZC4RG35 > JANQRA01. Next base: position 3,869 of record DASUUP010000479.1, on the reverse strand, counting down.
CTCACGTCCATATCGTCGACTACGAGGAATCCACAGGTGTCTGCCGCCGCGAGTACGACGCGGCGATGAAACGCGCCGGACGCATATGGAATATCGTCTCCGTCCAGAGCCAGCTGCCCGAGGTGATGCGCGACTCGATGCGTGTCTACCTGTCGATCATGTACGGGCCGTCGCCATTGACCCGGGCACAGCGGGAGATGATGGCAGTGGTCACGTCTCAGGCGAACGACTGCCACTACTGAATAGCTGCTCACCTGCACGACCTCCGTGCCGAGGTCGAAGACAACGAAGTCGTCGACAGGATCGCCGTCGGCTGGAGAACTGCCGGGCTCGGACCGGCCGACATCGCACTGTGCGAGTACACCGAGAAGCTGACCCTGTCACCCGCCGAGGTGGGGCCCGACGACATCGGCAAGTTGCGCGAGGCCGGCTTTGACGACGAGGGGATCTCGAGCGCCACCCAGGTGATCGCCTACTTCAACTACATCAACCGCATCGCCGAGGGTCTGGGAGTCCCGTTCGAGGAGTGGCTCACTCGCGACGGGAAACCGAAAGACCTGTAAAAGCGCGTAGTCCGATGGCATCGGACTACAACCCATCTCATGGGCGTAGCCTGCGGGTCATGGCGAAAGACAAGTCGAAGAAGAAAAAACCCAAGGCGAAGAAGGCTGCGGAACTGAAAGACCGGCGCACCAGCAAGCAGTTCGAGGGCAGATTCGGGAAGTCGAAGGTCGCGTACACCACCACGGCGGCTACTCAGGTATTCGAGAGCAAAGACGAGAAGGTCTCCTTCTTCTACATCTCGTACACCCAGGACGACGCCGACCCTGCGGAGCGCCCGATCCTCTTCTGTTTCAACGGAGGTCCCGGGTCGTCGACCGTCTGGCTCAACCTGGGTCTCTACGGGCCGAAGCGAATGGAGTTAGACGAGGACGGCTTCAAGGTCGGGATGCAGGGCCGACTCGTCGACAACGAGTATTCGATCCTCGATGTCGCCGATGTGGTGTGCATCGACGCCATGGGCACAGGGTTCAGCCGCACCGAGAAGAAAGGTGACGAGAAGAAGTTCCACCACTTCCAGCGCGACATCGAGGCGTTCAGCGAATTCATCGTCCACTATCTGAACCGGAACGGGCGCTGGGCCTCGCCCAAATACCTGTCGGGGGAGAGCTACGGCACGTTGCGCGGCGCCGGTATCGCCCGGGAGCTCTTCGTCAACCACAACGTCGAGTTCAACGGGATCATCTTCATCTCGATGATCCTCAACTACCAGACCTCGGCCATCGACTCCGAGAACTGGTTGATCCATCCCGGCAACGACCTCCCCTTCACGCTGTACCTGCCGACGTACGCCGCCACTGCCAGGTACCACGGCCGGCTTTCGGAGGAGTACCAGCAGATGCCCCTCTCGGACTTCCTCGACGAGGTCGAGGAGTTCGCTCTCGGGGAGTACTGGAGCGCACTGGCCCAGGGCGATCAGATCGACGATGACCGTCGCAAGATGGTCGCCGAGCGGCTCAGCGCATACACGGGCCTCGACTCGGACTTCATCGACCACTACGACCTGAGAGTCCAGATCCATCGTTTCTGCAAGGAGTTGCTTCGCGACCAACATCGCACCGTCGGTCGTATCGACTCCAGGTACACCGGGATCGACCGGATCAAGGCAGGCAACGTTATCGAGGCCGATCCATCGATCGACGCCACGGTCGGCGTGGCTGCCTCTGCTCTCAACCAGTACTTGCGCGACGAGATCGGATTCGAATCAGACGAGATCTACGAGATCATGGGCATGGACGTCTGGAAGAACTGGGACTACGAGAACTTCAAGGGAAAGTACGTCGACACGTCGGAGAGGTTCCGCGAGGTGCTATCCCGCTCCCGTGGCACCAAGGTGCTCGTCGCCAACGGGTACTACGACCTCGCCACACCGCACTTCGCCACCGAGTACACGTTCTCGCATATGGGTCTGGATCCGGAGGTGAGGGAGAACATCGAGCTCACCTACTACGAGGCCGGGCACATGATGTACGTCCATCAGGCCTCGCTCGAGAGGTTGGCCGCCGATCTGAGGGAGTTCGTAAGAGAGACGTCATGAAGCGGATCGGCATCCTCGGCGGGATGAGCTGGCAGTCGACGGTCAGCTACTACCGCTATATCAACGAGGACGCCAATGCGCGTTTGGGTGGCAACCACACCGCCGACATCCTCATTTGGTCGGGCGACTTCGCCCCGGTGGCGGCGTGCACCGAGGCTCGGGACTGGGGCGAGCTCGCCCGGATCCTGGTGCCTGCCGCCAAGTCACTGGCCGCGCAAGGCGCGGAGGTGATGGTCATTGCCGCCAACGCGGCTCATTCCGTCGCCGATGCCGTGGAGGCGTACGGAGGGGTGCCGGTCGTGAACATCATCGATGTCACCGCCCACCGCATGAAGGAGTCAGGTGTGGAGACCGCCGCCCTCCTCGGCACGGCGGCGGTCATGGAGGAGCCCTTCTACCGGGATCGCATGGCGCAGAATGGGATCGCATGTCTGGTCCCGTCGGATGAGACCCGAGCCGAGATCAACCGCATCGTGTTCGAGGAGCTTGTCTTTGGTGTGATCGACGATGGATCACATCACACGTTGGTCGATGCCATCGACGTTCTCGCCGACGATGGAGCCGAAGCGACGATCCTCGGCTGCACTGAGCTGTCGCTGATCTTGGACGAGGACGATGGGGTGGTGCCGGGATTCGACACCACCCGCATCCACGCCATCGCCGCAGTCGACGCCGCTTTGGATTGACCCTCTGGACGTTCTGCTCTCGAGCACAACGTGTCGCTCAGCGCAACGTTGTGCTCGCGAGCAGGGCTCTATGCGGTCGGCCGGGCTCTCCCTGTCGGCTTCCGGAGGGTTGACACCGGACTCACCGCTCGGCCATAATTCAACAGACGTTGAATTAAGGAGAAGACGTGCTGGCCATGATTCGCAAGGAGTTCCGGCAGGTGACCCGGGACCGACGCACTCTGGCGATGCTGATCGTCATGCCGGTGGTCCTCCTCCTCGTCTTCGGCTATGCCGCCAGCTTCGACGTCGACGAGATCCCGACGGTGGTCGTGGGACCGCAGGCCCAGGAAGCAGCGGATCGACTGCCCGACCTCTTCGCTGTCGACTCGATCGAGCCCGACGAGACCGCTGTGGATGCGATGAACGCGCTGATCGCAGGCGATGCGCACGTCGCCGTGGTCGCCGACTCGACGAGCCCGGGCATTTTCATCGACGGCTCGGAGCTGTTCATGGCGCAGGCCGCCATCCAGGCGACCACTGCGATGCAGGCGCAAGTTCCCGGACTCACCACTGAGGTCCTCTTCAACCCCGACCTCGACACGTCCGCCGTCCTCGTTCCCGGTCTCGCCGGTCTGATCATCGTGTTCGTCGGCACGCTGGTCACGTCGATGTCGGTGGTCAAGGAGAGGGAGGCGGGCACGATGGAACAGCTGGCCGTGATGCCGCTCCAACCCAAGGACGTCTTCGTGGGGAAGATCGCGCCCTACTTCCTCATCGCCTCGATCGACATCGTGATCGTCCTCCTCATCGGGACGCTGGTGTTCGATGTTCCCTTCAACGGCCCGGTGCTGCCACTCGCTCTGGGTGCTCTCATGTTCCTCTTCGTGGCTCTCGGCTTGGGTGTCCTCATCTCTTCGGTGTCTGAGAACCAGGCCCAGGCCATCCAGCTCGCCTTGATGACAGTCCTCCCTCAAGTCATGCTGTCCGGGATCATCTTCCCGTTGTCCTCGATGGCCGCGGGGGTTCGCTGGATCGGATATCTGCTCCCCCTCACCTACTTCAATGCAGTGGCCAAAGGGGTCATGGTCAGGGGTACCGGTCTC